>NZ_JBVIGX010000029.1:0-83382 GCF_055570595.1 Streptomyces sp. NPDC031132 | reverse complement strand
CAGGGGGGACCCTGTGGGAGAGTAGGACGCCGCCGAACAATCATTGTGGAAAAGCCCCGTACCGGGATCCGGTACGGGGCTTTTCTGCGTTTACGGGAATCTTTTGCGTAGGGTCGGGACCATGGGCTACGACCTCGTCATCTTCGACAACGACGGCGTGCTGGTGGACAGTGAGCCGGTCGCCAACAGCATCCTCGCCGGATACCTGACCGAGTTGGGGCACCCCACCTCGTACGAGGACTCGATCCGCGACTACATGGGCTCCGCCGTGCACCGGGTGCACGATCTCGTGCTCGAGCGGACCGGCCGGCGGCTGCCCGCCGCGTTCGACGCGACCCTGCACGCGCGGACCTTCGCCGCGTTCGAGCGGGAGCTGGCACCCGTCGCCGGCGTGGTCGACGTACTCGGCGCGCTGACCGCCCACGGGGTGCCCTACTGCCTGGCCTCCTCCGGCAGTCACGAGCGGATCCGGGTCGGGCACCGGGCGGCCGGGCTCGACGGGTGGTTCGAAGAGGAGTGGATCTTCAGCTCGCAGGACGTGGGCAAGGGGAAGCCCGCTCCCGATCTGTTCCTGCACGCGGCCCGGGCCATGGGCGTCGCGCCGTCGCGGTGCGTGGTGATCGAGGACAGTCCGCTCGGGGTGCAGGCAGCCGTCGCCGCCGGGATGGACGTGTACGGGTTCACCGGGATGATGTCCGCCGAGCGGCTGGCCGGGGCCACCGGCTTCTTCGGGGAGATGAAGGAGCTGACGGGGCTTCTGGAACTGCCTGTGTGATCTCTCTACCCATGGGTAGCCCGCGGGCCTACGCTGTGCCGCCATGACAGAAGACGTACGGCTGCGCCGGGGGCGGGGCTCCCTGGGGTTCAGCTTCTTCGTGCAGGGCGTGACCTTCGCCCTCCTCGTGACGCGGATCCCCGCCATCCAGGACCGGTACGGGATATCCGACGGGCTGCTGCCCGCCTTCCTCGCCGCCGTACCGGTGCTCGCCGGGGTCTCCAGCGTCGCCACCGAGCACCTCGTCAAGCGGGTCGGGCCCGCCGCCGTACTGCGCTGGGCGCAGCCGCTGGTCCTGCTCTCGCTGCTGGGGGTCGGGGCCGGCGGTCAGATGTGGCACGTGGCGGTGGCGCTCGGGGCGTTCGGGCTGTCCGTCGGCGCGCTGGACGCCTCGATGAACATGCTCGGGGTCAGCCTGCAGCGGGCGTACGGGCGCAGCATCATGCTCGGCTTCCACGCCGCGTACAGCCTCGGCGGGATCGTCGGGGCGTCCGCCGCCTGGGCGGGGGCGCACTGGCACCTGTCGCTGTTCACCTCGTACCTGCCGGCGGTGGTCGTACTGCTGCCGGTCGCCCTCTACGGGAGCCGGTTCTACGTCGACCAGCGGGACATGGGGGACCAGGTCCCCGAGAAGGGTCTGGGGGCCGGCGGGTTCAAGCTGCTGCTGCCGCTGTGCCTGGTGATGGCGTGTGCGTACATCGGGGACTCGACCGTTTCGAACTGGAGCGCCAAGTACCTCCAGGACGTGCTGGGGAGCTCGGAGCAGCTGGCGACGGTCCCGTACAACGTGTACATGGTCACCACGCTGATCGGGCGGGCCGTCGGGGACCTGGGCGTGCGGCGCTTCGGGGCGGTGGCCGTCGTACGGATCGGGACGCTTGTCGCGGCCGGCGGGTTCGCGGTGGTGGCGGCGGCCCCGGGGGCGTGGGCGGGGATGCTGGGGTTCACGCTGCTGGGGATCGGGCTGTGCGTGATCGTGCCGCAGACCTTCGCGGCCGCGGGGCGTCTCTTCCCGGGGGCTTCCGACACGGCCATCGCGCGGCTGAACATCTTCAATTACGTCGGCTTCCTGATCGGATCGCCGCTCGTCGGCGGGATCGGGGACGCCTGGAGCTACCGGGGCGCGATGCTCGTGCCGATGGCGCTGGTGCTCGTGACGCTCTTCCACGCCCGTTCGTTCGGCTCGGAGGGCGCCCGATACGGTGTCGGGCATGAGCGGCGAGCCGGTGACCGGGCTGTTGATGTGGGACGAGGCGGTAACGAGGTATGACTTCGGACCGAGCCATCCGATGGACCCGGTGCGCCTGGCGCTGACCATGGGCCTGGTGCGTGCCTTCGGGCTGGACCGGGAGATGGAGGTACGGGCGGCCCGCGCGGCGGGGGACTCCACGCTGCGGCTGGTCCACCGGGAGGACTACGTGGCCGCGGTGCGCGAGGTGTCCGCGGATCCGGGGGTGGCCGACGGGTCGTACGGGCTGGGGACGATGGACGATCCGGCCTTCCACGGGATGCACGAGGCGTCGGCGCTGATCGCGGGCCAGTCGGTGGCGGCCGCGGAGGCGGTCTGGCGCGGGGAGGCCGAGCACGCGGTGAACTTCGCGGGCGGGCTGCACCACGCGATGCCGGGCGGGGCCGCCGGGTTCTGCGTGTACAACGACGCGGCGCTGGCGATCGCGCGGCTGCTGGAGCTGGGGGCCGAGCGGGTCGCGTACGTGGATGTGGACGTGCACCACGGGGACGGGGTCCAGGCGGCGTTCTGGGACGATCCGCGGGTGCTGACGGTCTCCCTCCACGAGCATCCGCGGACGCTGTTCCCGCAGACCGGCTGGCCGGAGGAGACGGGCGGGCCGGCTGCGGAGGGCTCGGCGGTGAACGTGGCGCTGCCCGCCGGGACCGGGGACGAGGGGTGGCTGCGGGCCTTCCACGCGACGGTGCCCGAGCTGTTGGAGGACTTCCGGCCACAGGTGCTCGTGACCCAGCACGGGGCGGACACGCATTTCGAGGACCCGCTCGCGCATCTGGCGGTGTCGCTGGACGCGCAGCGGGCGGTGCAGGAGGCGTGTCACCGGCTGGCGCACGAGCATGCGGGGGGCCGGTGGCTGGCGCTGGGCGGCGGCGGGTACGCGGTCGTGGACGTCGTGCCGCGGTCGTGGACGCATCTGGTGGGGATCGCGGCGCACCATCCGGTGGACCCGGAGTCGGTGGTGCCGGAGGCGTGGCGGGACGAGGTGTACGCGCGGACGCGGCAGCCGGCGCCGGCGCGGATGACGGACGGGCGGACGGTCGCGTGGCGGGACTGGGCCGCGGGCTACGATCCGGCCGACCGGATCGATCAGGCCGTTCTGGCGACCCGGCGGGCGGTGTTCCCGTTGCGTGGCCTGCTCACGTAACGCCGGCACTCACGGCCTGGGAGCGGTGAAGCATCGTTACGCCAGGTGTTACGCCAAGTGTGGGGCTGTTCGCCGGAATTGATGATCCGCCAGGTCCGGTGCGGCAGCATCGGAGGGTGTTGAGCACCGGCGCGCTGCGTGCGCATTTGCTGGCCGCCCGGTTGGCCGGGCCCGTCGCCACGTCGCGGGAGGAGAGCCTGCGCAGTTACCGGTTGTTCGCGGCGCGGGATCCGCGGGTGATGCTGGGGCTGGATCCGGAGTGGGGCTGGGGCGAGGGTGACCTGCTGAGGCTGATGGCGGACAAGTGCGGGGTCTCGGCGGACCCTGCGCACGTCAGCGGGCCGGACGTGATCGATCCGGAGCTGACGCTCGCGGCGTTGGAGGCGTTCGCGGAGCGGCTGGGCGAGGCGGCCGGGGCGCGGTCGCCCGTGTTGTTCGGGACGGGGCATCCGCACCGTCTCCTGGGGTTCTACGCCAGTTTGGCGCGGGCCCTGTCGGCGGTGGGATGTGTTGTGCTCACTCCGGCGCAGGGGGCCGGTGTCGACATGGCGACCCGGTTCGGCGTACGCAGGCACAGCATCGATTACGTACGGGGAGTCGCGTTGGTGCGGGAACCCGGCGCGCGGCCGCCGGGGAGTGCGACCGGCGTGCACACCCATTCACCCCTGCCGGTTCGGCTCGCTCTGGGGGAGCTCGCGGAGGCCGGCGGGCCGTTGCCGGAATTGGTGGTGGGGGATCACGGGTGGGTCTGCGGCGCAGGTCAGCTCGGTGTGGAGGCGATCGGGCTGGCGGATACGGACGACCCGGCGCTGTTCGTCGGCGAGGCGGAGGGGCGGGTGGCGGTGACTGTTCCGCTTGATGACGCGGTGCGCGCGGACTACTACAGACCGCTCATTCGGTATCTACTCGATCGGGCGAGTCTGCCGGGTGCGCAGGAGTGGCCGTAGCTCCTCTTCCCCACTCGTATCACACGCCCCTACTCTGAGGAGTGAGCGTGCGACGACGAGGAGTAACCGGAGGGGAAGCCGGTGCCCGTCATGCGCGGAAGGTCAAGGTGTGTCATGGCTGCTGGCGAGAGGCCTCTCAGCGAGGTCGTGTTCCTGACCGTGGCAGAGGTTGCCTCGGTGATGCGAGTGTCGAAGATGACCGTGTACCGCCTGGTGCACAACGGTCATCTGCCCGCAATCCGGGTGGGCCGGTCCTTCCGGGTCCCCGAGAACGCGGTTCACGAGTACCTCCGAGAGTCCTATGTGGGGGTGGAGTCGGCCTGAGACTGAAGCTCCGGCGAACTCTCCGAACCCCTCGGATTACAGGCTCAGAGCTCGGGCGGGTAGGCTAGGCCGACGTAGGTCGTGTGGGCCCAGACGCCCCGCACCGTTCCCCGCTGGCGCGGGGATGTTCCGAGAAGTGAGCGAGGGTAGTCGTGGGCTCTGTTATCAAGAAGCGGCGTAAGCGGATGGCCAAGAAGAAGCACCGCAAGCTGCTCAAGCGCACCCGCGTCCAGCGCCGTAACAAGAAGTAAACGGCAGCTGTACGTGTTCTCCGCAGCCCCTCCACCATCCTTTGGTGGAGGGGCTGCGGTGTAGCCGGGGGACGACGAGGAAGGCGCTGAGCTCGTGGGGAAGGTCGTGCTCGTTACCGGGGCAGCCCGGCAGCTGGGGGGCCGCTTCGTGCGGCGGGTCCAGCGTGATCCCGAGGTCGAGCGGGTCATCGCGGTCGACGCGGTCGCGCCGCCGCACCGGCTGGGCTCGGCGGAGTTCGTCCGTACGGACATCCGGCAGTCGTCCATCGCCCGGGTGCTCGCCGAGCACGCCGTGGACACGGTGGTCCATCTCGCCGTGACCGGGAGCGGAGCGGGGCCGGGCGGCTCGGGGAGTGCCGTCAAGGAGACCAACGTCATCGGCACGATGCAGCTGCTGGGGGCCTGCCAGAAGTCGCCGACGGTACGGCGGCTGGTGGTGAAGTCAAGCACGAGCGTGTACGGGGGCGCCTCGCGGGATCCGGCCGTTTTCACGGAGACCACGCACCCCAAGTCGCTGCCGGCGGCGGGCTTCGCCAAGGACGCCGTCGAGGTCGAGTCGTACGTACGGGGCTTCGCGCGCAGGCGGCCCGACGTGGCGGTGTGCGTGCTGCGGTTCGCGAACATCCTGGGTCCGTACGCGGACTCCTCGCTCGCCGAATACTTCTCGATGTCCGTGATGCCGACGGTGCTGGGGTACGACCCGCGGCTGCAGTTCGTCCACGAGGACGACGTGCTGGACGTGCTGCGGCTGGCGGCGGCGGAGCCCCAGCGCGGGACGCTGAACAGCGGGACCTTCAACATCGCGGGTGACGGGGTGCTGTTGCTGTCGCAGTGCGCGCGGCGGCTGGGGCGGCCGACGGTGCCGCTGCTGCTGCCCGCGGTGACGTGGGTGGGGTCGGCGCTGCGGGCGGTGGGGCTCACCGATTTCTCGCCGGAGCAGATCAGACTCCTCACGCACGGGCGGGTCGTGGAGACCTCCCAGATGCGGGAGGTGCTGGGATTCAAGCCCATGTACACGACCGCCGAGACGTTCGCCGATTTCGCGCGCAGCCGGGGGAACGGGCTGCTGCCGCCGGAGCGCGCGGGGAAGGCCGTGGACCGGGTGGCCGCCGCGCTGAAGGTGGACGGCCTGAACGTGAACGTCGGGGTTGCCGGAGCCGAAGAGGGAGCGCAGCGATAGTGGCGGACGCCAAGGTCATTCCGTTCGACGAGGACCGGCAGCGCCGGCGGATCGCCGGGACCCGGAGAGTACGGGCGGTGCCCGCGCCGGAGCGGGTGGCGGAGGCCGCGGAGCCGGCTTCGGCGGAGCCCGCTCCCGCGGAGTCCGGCGGGGCCGCGTGGGACCGGAGGATCGCGGGCGGCTTGGCCTTCCTGCGGCGGCGGGTCACCGGGGACTACGAGGTCGACGAGTTCGGCTACGACAAGGAGCTGACGGACCAGGTCCTGATGTCCCTGATGCGGCCGCTGTTCGACAAGTACTTCCGGGTCGAGGTCAAGGGCATCGAGAACATCCCGGCCGAGGGCGGGGCGCTGATCGTGGCGAACCACTCCGGGACGCTGCCGCTGGACGGGCTGATGATGCAGGTGGCGGTCCACGACCACCACCCGGCGCAGCGGCACCTGCGGCTGCTGGCGGCGGACCTGGTGTTCATGCTGCCGGTGGTGAACGAGCTGGCGCGCAAGGCCGGGCACACGCTGGCGTGCTCGGAGGACGCGCAGCGGCTGCTCGAGGCGGGGGAACTGGTCGGGGTGATGCCGGAGGGCTTCAAGGGGATAGGGAAGCCGTTCGGAGACCGATACAAGCTCCAGCGGTTCGGGCGCGGGGGGTTCGTGTCGACGGCACTGCGGGCGGGGACGCCGATCGTGCCGTGCTCGATCGTCGGGGCGGAAGAGATCTACCCGATGGTCGGCAACGCGAAGACCCTCGCCCGGCTGTTGGGGGTTCCGTACTTCCCGATCACGCCGACGTTCCCCTGGCTGGGGCCGCTGGGGGCGGTGCCGCTGCCGACGAAGTGGACGATCCAGTTCGGCGAGCCGATCGCGACGGACGGATATCCGCCGGAGGCGGCGGAGGACCCGATGCTGATGTTCAACCTGACGGACGAGGTCCGCGAGCAGATCCAGCACACCTTGTACAAGCTGCTGGTGCAGCGCAGGTCCGTGTTCTTCTGAGTTCTTCTGACGGGGTGGGCCGCTGCCGGTCGGGTGGGCCGGGCCTCCGGCCTCGACGGACGGAGTCCGGCGCGGCCGGCCGAAGCCCGCGGGAGCGGTGCGAGGCCGGCGGACGGAGGGGCCAAGCTGCTGGTGCAGCGGCGGTCCGTGTTCTTCTGAGGGTGTTTCATGGCGCAGGCCCTACCCCCAACGGGGATAGGGCCTGCGGCCGTTCCGGCTGTTACTCGGCGTCCTCCGCCTTGAGGCCCAGGCCCGGGAGGAGGCCCGGGAGGAGGGGCGGCAGGGTGATGTCCGGCTGTACGTGCTCCGGAGAGGACGAGGACCCCGGGGTGTTCTGACCCGCGGGCGGGTTCAGGAGGTCGCCCGTGCCGCCCAGGAGCCCGCCGGGCGCCGGTGAGGGCTTGCCGCCGGTGGTCGCGGGCGGGGTCGGGCTCGGCGAGGGCGCGCCCGCCGCCGGTGCGGACTGGTGCTGCCCGGCCGGAGCGCTCGGCTTGGCCGGGGCACCGGATCCGCGGGGCTGCTCCGGTGCCTTGGGGAGCAGGCTCTGGAGGGGCGCCACGTCATCGTCTATGGCCTGGAAGACCGACTCGACCTCCCCGCCCACATCGGTGAGCTGCGCCGGGAGCTTGTCCCGGAGCCGGCCCCACGCGTCGCGGTGCGAGCGGGAGAACGACGACAGCGCCTGGATCGGGCCGAGCGAGCCGTCCCGTTGGTAGGCCGCCTGGAGGAGCCGGTGGCCCTCCGCCGCGTCGTGCTTCATGCCCGCCAGGGCCCGGCGGATCTCGCCGAGCGACTCGTGGTCCAGTACGCCCGTCCGCCCGCGCTCCATCAGCCTGCGGGCCTCCGACAGGCGGTTGGAGGCCTGGTCCAGATAGAGCTCGCCGCGGTCCGCGTCCTCGTCGGCCATGCCGAGCTTCAGGTCCTCCATGCCCCGTTTGATCGGGTAGAGGGAGTCACCCGGCAGGGCGTCCGTGCTGGCAGCGGCCACGCCGCTGAAGGCCCCCGCGGCCACACCTACGGTGAGGCCGCCCGCTGCGATGCCCTTGGACCAGCGGGAGCGGGGCCGCAATTTCCGGAGCGAGGTCGCCCGGTGGGCGCCGCGGCCGGTCCGCTGCTCGGGCACCTGAGGGTCCGACGCGGCACCGCCCCCGGCCCTCTCTTCCATCACCATGGTCTCCATGGCGGCCACGAGCTGGGCTCGTTGCACCACTTTGACCTCGGGGTCCAGCACCGGGCGCGGCATTCTTTCGCCGAGCGCGCTCGCCAGGGCCAACAACCGGTCGTGGTCGGCAGGTTCGGCAGGTGCCTCGGACTGCTCGGCCGCCGGGTCCGGTTCCGAAAGGTCGGATGGGGTCCGATCCTCCAGGGCCTGGGCGAAGGCGTTCGCCCGCCGGTGCGGAGTCACGTTCGCGATCACTGGCGGCACCTCCTCTCGTCATGACGATCGACTCCCCAAGGTGTCCGGAAGGTTGCCTTCCTTGAGCACATCCACACTTTCGAGTGAGCGGCTTCGGGCAAGGCGTATCCACAGGGAGCCTGCATTCCGCACAACGAGCGGCGCGGCACTTGGGTTACGGACGAAGGATGATCGGACCACAGCGTCATCGAGGGGTCACCGGTTGTGTGGATTGTCAGTGTCAGGAGGGTCGGACGGTGCGGGGGGTGTGCGCGGCGTGGGGGGAGCCGCGGGTGGAGGCGCCCGGTGGCGGCGGTGCGGGGCCGGTCGGAGGTCAGCGGGCGTCGTCCGGGAGCAGGCGGGCCAGGGTGCGGACGGCCCGGTACTGGAGCGTCTTGATGGCGCCCTCGTTCTTCCCCATCACCCGGGCGGTCTCGGCGACCGACAGGCCTTGGAGGAACCGCAGGGTGACGCACTCCTGCTGCTGGGGATTGAGCTTGCGTACGGCTTCCAGCAGGGCGGCGTTGGAGAGGGACTCCAGGACCGAGTCCTCGGGGGATCGTTCCACCTCGTTCGCGTCCAGCATCTCGCCCGTGGTCACTTCCAGGCGGAAGCGGCTGGACTTGAAGTGGTCCGCGACCAGGTTGCGGGCGATCGTCACGAGCCAGGCGCCGAAGTCGCGGCCCTGCCAGGTGAAGGTGGAGATGCGGCGCAGCGCGCGCAGGAAGGTCTCGCTGGTGAGATCCTCCGCGGTCGCCTTGCCGCCGACGCGGTAGTAGATGTAGCGGTAGACCGTGTCGCTGTACTGGTCGTACAGCCGGCCGAAGGCCTCGGCCTCGCCGGCCTGGGCGCGTTCGACCAGGTCCATCATGCGGGCCTGGTCGCTGTCCGCGGTGGGGCGGCGGGCGGCGGGCGCGCTCGTGCCGGTGGCGCCTCCTCCCGTACGACCGCGTCTGCCCACCGTCGCTCCGCCGTCGGTCAGGGCATAGCAAGGACCGGCCGGGCCGAGGCCGGCCGGGACCGCGGCGAAGGCGGGGACGGCGTACGCGGTGGGGACGAAGCCGCGCAGGTGGTCGAGGACCGTTGCGCGCAGCGTAGCCAGGCCCGAGGCGTCAACCCCGACAGGTGGGTACACGGGACTCCCAGAGGCAGAGCTTCCATCACGTGCAGTGCGGGACCGTTCACCCGTCGTGGCGACAGATGGCCGGTGGCATGCGTTTGAGGAGAATAACGCTTCGTACAGGCAGCGCTACACCCAGTTGCTCAAATCACCGATTCCGACACTTCTGTTGCGTGTCGAAGGCATATTCAGTCGCAGTTGGTGATCGATTCTTGATCGGTTGAATACGCGGAATGGACGCTTCCACGCTGGCTCGCGACCGAGTCGGGCATGCGGGAGTGCCGCGCGGGGCGCGGGGGTAGAAGAGGGGAATGCCCGCCGCGCAGCGGACCGGGAGCCGACGGGAACGCGGCCCCGGCGGGCCCCCGGGCGGCCCCGGCGCAGGCGGAAGCCGGGCCGCGGCCGGGCGGCGGGGCGGGTGCGGCTACTTGCGGCGGCGGTGCAGGGCGATGGCGGCGGCTGCGCCGCCCGCGATCGCGCCGACGCCGGCGGCGGCCGGGACGCCGACCTTCACGGCCTTGCGGCCGGTCCGATAGTCGCGCAGCCGCCAGTCGTGTGCCCGGGCATGCTTGCGCAGTTTTGTGTCGGGATTGATCGCGTACGGATGCCCGACCAGCGACAGCATCGGAATGTCGTTGTGCGAATCGGAGTACGCGGCGCAGCGTTCGAGGTCGAGGCCCTCGGCGGCGGCCAGCGCGCGGACCGCCTCGGCCTTCGCGGGCCCGTGGAGCGGCTCGCCGACGAGCCGGCCGGTGTAGATGCCGTCGACGGACTCGGCGACCGTGCCGAGCGCCCCGGTCAGGCCGAGCCGGCGGGCGATGATCGTGGCGGTCTCGACGGGCGCGGCCGTGACGAGCCAGACCTTCTGGCCGGCGTCGAGGTGGGCCTGGGCCAGGGCGCGGGTGCCCGGCCAGATCCGCTCGGCCATGTACTCGTCGTAGATCTCCTCGCCGATCGCCATGAGTTCGCAGACCTTGTGGCCCTTGACGATGGAGAGGGCGCTGTCGCGGGCGTCCTGCATGTGCTCGGGGTCCTCGACCCCGGCGAGCCGGAACCAGGCCTGCTGCCAGGCGAAGCGGGCGAGTTCGCGGCGGTGGAAGAACTCCCGCTTGTAGAGGCCGCGGCCGAAGTGGAAGATCGCGGCGCCCTGCATGACGGTGTTGTCGAGGTCGAAGAAGGCGGCGGCCAGGTCGTCGCCGGCGACGGGGAACTCGGGCTCGGCCGGTTCCGCCTCCTCGGCTGCCTGCGCCGCGGTCTCCTCGGGCCCGGCCGGTGGTCCGGCCTCCGCCTCGAGGGCCTGCGCGGTCTTGCGGGCGGCCTCGGCCGAGGCCTCGCCTGCCAGCACGCTCCGCGCGGTGGCGGAGCGCCTACGGGGGGTGAGCCATCCCAGAGCGGCCATGACGCGAGCATAGCCATTGTGTTCGGGAGTTCCCGAACCGATGGGATGCCGGGGGCGTGAACTCTTCGGTGCCGTGGCGTGACGCGGTGGCGCGGGAGAATGGGGGGCATGAGCCCTTTGCTGCGCCGTAAGGAAAAGAAGCGTCCCGGCGAGCGGTTGGTCACGCTCATCGGGAAGCCGGGGTGCCATCTGTGCGATGACGCCCAAGAGGTGATCGAGAAGGTCTGCGCGGAAGTCGGAGCACAGTGGGAGAAGAAGGACATCTCGCAGGACGCGGAGCTCTACCGGCTGCACTGGGAGCAGATCCCGGTGGTGTTGGTGGACGGCGAACAGCACACCTTCTGGAGGGTGAACCCGGACCGGCTGCGTCGCGCATTGGAGGGGTGACCCTCCGGCCGGGTACCATCATGGGCGATTTGTGGGGTCTCGGGGGCGTATCGATGAGGAGTGTGTACCGTTTTGCACCCCTCGGGATTTGAACGGGTTCGGCGTGTTGTGGGTTCCCGTCCTCCAGGCCCGAGCCGCGTGACCCCGGTCACTTTGCTCGGACAAAGCGGACACAATCTTTGTGCACGCGTTCACAAAGACATAGCCTGCATTCGACGGGGCGGTCTTGGGACAAGTGACCGCCTGCAGCCCCGCTCATCCCGCAGGAGCATCGTGGCAACTGGCCGAACTCACCGACCGGCGACCCGCAGCCGAGGTATTCCCGAGGCCACTGTCGCCCGGCTTCCGCTGTACTTGCGCGCACTCACCGCGCTCTCCGAGCGATCGGTGCCCACGGTGTCCTCCGAGGAGCTCGCGGCAGCGGCCGGAGTCAACTCCGCCAAGCTCCGCAAGGACTTCTCCTACCTGGGTTCGTACGGGACGCGCGGCGTCGGCTACGACGTCGAGTACCTCGTCTACCAGATCTCCCGTGAACTCGGCCTGACGCAGGACTGGCCGGTCGTCATCGTCGGCATCGGCAACCTCGGCGCCGCCCTGGCCAACTACGGCGGCTTCTCCGCGCGCGGATTCCGCGTCGCGGCGCTCATCGACGCCGACCCGGCGATGGCCGGAAAGCCGGTCGCGGGCATGCCCGTGCAGCACACCGATGATCTGGAGAAGATCATCTCGGAGAACGGCGTCTCGATCGGCGTGATCGCGACCCCCGCGGGCGCGGCGCAGCAGGTCAGCGAGCGGCTGATCGCCGCCGGCGTCACCTCCATCCTGAACTTCGCGCCGACCGTGCTGTCCGTGCCGGACGGTGTGGACGTACGCAAGGTCGACCTGTCGATCGAGCTGCAGATCCTGGCGTTCCACGAGCAGCGCAAGGCCGGGGAGGAAGCGGCGGCCAACGCCACGCCTTCCTCGTCCTCTTCCTCCGCTGCTTCCGCCGTGTCCGGTGACATCGCCGAGACCGGTGCCGGTGCCGGTGCCGGTGCGGCCCCTGCCGCGGCCGTCGAGCCGCCCGCCGGACGGCCCGCCGCCGTCGCACGCAAGAGCGGCCCCGAGGGCGACGTTCCGGCGGTGATGCCGGCATGAGTCTGCTCGTCGTAGGGCTGAGCCACCGCAGCGCGCCGGTGAGCGTGCTCGAACGTGCCTCCCTGTCGGCCGACGCCAAGGTCAAGCTGGTGCACGACACCCTCGCCGCGGAGCCGGCGACGGAGGCGACGGTGCTCGCCACGTGCAACCGGATCGAGCTGTACGCGGACGTGGACAAGTTCCACGCCGGTGTGGCCGAGCTGTCGACCCTGCTCGCGCAGCACAGCGGCGTGGCTCTGGAGGAGCTCACTCCGTACCTGTACGTCCACTACGAGGACCGGGCCGTCCACCACCTGTTCTCGGTGGCGTGCGGGCTGGACTCGATGGTGATCGGCGAGGGCCAGATCCTCGGGCAGATCAAGGACGCGCTGGCGCTGGGGCAGGAGCTCCACAGCGCGGGCCGCCTGATCAACGACCTGTTCCAGCAGGCGCTGCGCGTCGGCAAGCGGGCGCACTCCGAGACCGGGATCGACCGCGCCGGGCAGTCGCTGGTGACCTTCGGGCTCGAGCAGCTGACCGCCGGGCGCGAGCCGGTGGACGTCTGGGCCAAGGACAAGCGGGCGCTGGTGATCGGTGCCGGGTCGATGTCCTCGCTGGCCGCCGCCACGCTGGCGCGGGTGGGCGTCGCCGAGATCGTCGTCGCGAACCGCACCGCGGAGCGGGCGGACCGTTTGGTCGAAATTCTGGTTGCCTCAGGCACTGGGGTGGTGGCCCGGTCCGTTCCGATGGCGTCGGTCGCCGATGAGCTGACACGAGTCGACGTCGTCGTGTCCTGCACCGGGGCCACCGGGCTGGTGCTGACCGGGGACCACGTCGCGGCCGCGGTGGCGGGTCCTGCGGGGCTCGTCCCCTCCCCGCCCCTTCCCGATGCCCGGGGGCTCCGCCCCCTGACCCCCGCGCCTCAAACGCCGGCGGAGCCGGATTCGGTCCTGGCGCGGCTCGTGGCCGCCGCCGAGGCCGGGGTGCGGCTTGCCGACGGCGGGGTGGCGCGGACCATCGTGCCCGGGGCCGACCGTGACGGGTGTCCCGTCGACGTGCCGGCCGGCGACGGGCGGGCCGCGCTCACCGGGGTCGACGCCAACTCCCTCGAGCTGCACGGCACATGGGCCGACCAGGGCGAGGCCACCGCGCAGCGGCAGCCCCGCAAGGGCGCCCGCAGCCAGGTCGACGTGGCCCCCGTACGGCTGGCCCTGCTGGACCTGGCCATGCCGCGCGACATCGACGCCGCCGTGCACCGGATCCCGGGCGTGCGGCTCGTCGACATCGAATCGCTCGCCGAAGCATCGGCCGACGCGCCGATGGCGGCCGACGTGGACGCCGTACGCGGCATAGTCGCCGAAGAGGTGGCGGCCTTCGGCGCCGCGCAGCGGGCCGCGCACATCACGCCGACCGTCGTCGCCCTGCGCGCGATGGCCGCCGAGGTCGTGGCCATGGAAGTGGCACGGCTCGACGGGCGGCTCCCGGACTTGGACGAGCGGCAGCGGGCCGAGGTCACCCAGACCGTGCGCCGTGTCGTCGACAAGCTCCTCCACGCGCCGACCGTGCGCGTCAAGCAGCTCGCCAGCGAGCCCGGCGGCGCCGGGTACGCCGAGGCACTGCGCGAACTCTTCGACCTCGACCCGCAGACGGTGGCCTCCGTCAGCCGGGCGGACGCGGCCGGCCAGGCCGGACAGGTCGACCAGGCCGGACAGGCCGACAAGAACGACGACTCAGGACGGGCATCATGAATCCACGTCTCGACCAGCCCCTGCGGCTCGGCACGCGGCGCAGCAAGCTGGCCATGTCCCAGTCCGGCCATGTCGCCGACGCGGTAAGGGCGATCACCGGCCGGCCCGTCGAGCTCGTGGAGATCACGACCTACGGTGACGTGTCCCGTGAGCACCTCGCGCAGATCGGCGGCACCGGCGTGTTCGTCACCGCGCTGCGCGACGCGCTGGTGCGCGGCGAGGTCGACTTCGCCGTCCACTCGCTGAAGGACCTGCCGACCACGCAGCCCGAGGAGCTCGTGATCGCGGCCATGCCGCTGCGCGAGGACCCGCGCGACGCGCTCGTCGCCCGCGACGGCCTGACCTTCGAGCAGCTGCCCGACGGCGCCCGTATCGGTACCGGGTCTCCGCGCCGCATGGCGCAGCTCAACCACTACGCGCGCACCCTCGGGAAGCGCATCGAGACCGTCGCCATCCGGGGGAACGTCGACACCCGGATCGGCTTCGTGCGCGACGGCGAGCTGGATGCCGTCGTCCTCGCCGCCGCCGGGCTGAACCGGATCGGCCGCAGCGCCGAGGCGACCGACTTCCTGTCGGTCGACAACGTGCTGCCCGCTCCCGGCCAGGGTGCCCTGGCCGTGGAGTGCCTCGCGTCCGACGCGGAGCTCATCGCTTCGCTCGCCGAGCTCGACGACCCGCACACCCGGGCCGCCGTGACCGCCGAGCGTTCCCTGCTCGCCGCCCTGGAGGCCGGCTGCAGTGCACCTGTGGGTGCGCTCGCCGATCTGCTGGCCGACGGCCAGGTTGTCAATGAAATGCGCCTGCGCGGCGTCGTCGGTACCCTCGACGGTTCGACGCTCGTGCAGCTGTCCACCACCGGTCCCGTGCCCCAGTCGTACGACGAGGCCATGGCGCTCGGCCGCGAACTCGCGGACGAGATGCTGGCCAAGGGCGCGGCCGGTCTGATGGGGGAGCGATCGCTTTGAACCCCTCACGTCCGACCACCTCCGCTTTTCCGGTCGTCGCCGCGCACGGGCACGTCACCTTCCTCGGTGCCGGCCCCGGCGACCCGGGTCTGCTGACGCTCCGCGCCGTCGAGGCGCTCGCGGCCGCGGACGTACTGATCGCGGAGCCCGAGGTGCTCGAGGTCGTACGCACGCATGCGCGCGCGGGAGTGGACACGCCACAGCTGACGATTGCTGACGAAGTGTCAGCAGCCGCCGGTGTCCCGGTGATCCGGGACGCATCCAATCTTGTCATGGAGGCCGCGCGCTCCGGCAGGCGGGTCGTCCGTGCCGTCACCGGCGACCCCGGGCTCGACGGCAACGCGGCCGAGGAGATGCTCGCCTGCGCCACCGGCGGCATCCCCTTCGAGGTGGTGCCCGGTGTCGCGACCGCCGTCGGCGTGCCCGCGTACGCAGGTGTGCCGCTGCGGGGCGGCCGAGGCGACGCCGGTACGGACGTGCGGTTCGTGGACGCGCGGGGCGCCTCCGCCCGCTGCTGGAGCGAGGTCGGCGCCAGCGACGGCACCCTCGTCGTCTCCGCGACGCTGGAGACCGTCTCGAGCGCCGCCGCCGAGCTGGTGTCCGCCGGGCGCAAGCCCGACACCCCGCTCACGGTGACGGTCGCCGGTACGACGACCCGCCAGCGGACCTGGAACGCCACCCTCGGGACCATCGCCCAGGTGTTCAAGCAGGGCAAGGTGCTCCCGTCGCCCGAGGGCGCCCGGCCGGTCATAGCCGTGGTCGGTGAGCACGGCGCCGCCGCGCGGCGCGAGGAGCTGGCCTGGTTCGAGTCGAAGCCGCTGTTCGGCTGGCGGGTCCTCGTACCGCGTACCAAGGAGCAGGCCGCTTCGCTCTCCGACCAGCTGCGTTCGTATGGCGCGGTGCCGCACGAGGTGCCGACCATCGCCGTGGAACCGCCGCGCACCCCGCAGCAGATGGAGCGCGCGGTCAAGGGCCTGGTCACGGGCCGCTACGAGTGGATCGCCTTCACCAGCGTGAACGCGGTGAAGGCCGTCCGGGAGAAGTTCGAGGAGTACGGGCTCGACGCCCGTGCCTTCGCGGGCATCAAGGTCGCCGCCGTGGGCGAGCAGACCGCCGCCGCGCTGGTCGAGTTCGGCGTCAAGCCGGACCTGGTGCCGAGCGGGGAGCAGTCCGCGGCCGGGCTGCTGGAGGACTGGCCGCCGTACGACCCGGTCTTCGACCCGATCGACCGCGTCTTCCTGCCGCGCGCCGACATCGCCACCGAGACCCTGGTGGCCGGGCTGATAGAGCTGGGCTGGGAGGTCGACGACGTCACGGCCTACCGGACCGTGCGCGCGTCGCCGCCGCCGGCGGACACGCGCGAGGCGATCAAGGGCGGCGGCTTCGACGCCGTTCTCTTCACGTCGTCCTCGACGGTGCGCAACCTCGTCGGCATCGCCGGCAAGCCGCACAACGTGACCGTCATCGCGTGCATCGGGCCGGCCACGGCCAAGACGGCGGAGGAGCACGGCCTGCGGGTCGACGTCCTGTCGCCGGAGCCGAGCGTGAGCAAGCTGGCGGAGGCCCTGGCCGAGTACGGCGCGGCGCGCCGCGAGGCGGCCAAGGAGGCCGGCGAGTCGGTGTCCCGCCCGAGCGAGCGCCGGCCGGGCGCGCGGCGGAGGCGTACCACCTGACCGGTGGGCGGACGTTGACCAGGGCCCGGGTGCAGCCGCACCCGGGCCCTGCGCGTCCCCCCCCGCCGGGGCGCGGGTGGCCCGGCAAGGTGGTGCGGTGCGGGTTCGCCCCCGGGGCCGAGGAGCCGACGGCCCCGCTGGAACGCCGGGCACTGCCCTCGGTCAGGCCCGTGGTCACCGGCTGGACCGATGCCCTCGGGGCCTGGCGGGACGTGCCGGAGTGACGACCCGCCCGACGGCCGGGTCGGAGTCGGCCGCCGGGCAGGCCTAGGCTTGGCCCCGACTGCTGTCGATGCTCGAAGAGGCGACTGAGAATGAGCGCGTACGGATCCTTCCCCGGCTCGCGGCCCCGCCGGCTGCGCACCACCCCGGCGATGCGGCGGATGGTCGCGGAGAACCGGCTGCACCCCTCGGACCTGATCCTGCCGGCGTTCGTACGGGAAGGCATCAGCGAGCCGCTCGCCATCTCGGCGATGCCGGGCGTCGTCCAGCACACGCGGGACACGCTGCGGAAGGCGGCCGTGGAGGCGGTGGAGGCGGGCGTCGCGGGGATCATGCTCTTCGGGGTCCCGGCGGACGAGAACAAGGACGCGCTGGGCACGGCGGGCACGGAGCCGGACGGGATCCTGCAGCTCGCGATCCGCGACGTGAAGGCGGAGGTGGGCGACGATCTGGTGATCATGTCCGACCTCTGCCTGGACGAGTACACCGACCACGGCCACTGCGGCGTACTGGACGAGCACGGGCGCGTCGACAACGACGCGACGCTGGAGCGGTACGCGGAGATGGCCCAGGTCCAGGCCGACGCGGGCGTCCACGTGGTCGGACCGAGCGGCATGATGGACGGCCAGGTCGGCGTCATCCGCGACGCGCTCGACGAGACCGGGCACGAGGACGTCTCGATCCTCGCGTACACGGCGAAGTACTCGTCGGCCTTCTACGGCCCGTTCCGCGAGGCCGTCGCCTCCTCGCTGCAGGGCGACCGCAAGACGTACCAGCAGGACCCGGCGAACGCCCGCGAGTCCCTGCGGGAGCTGGCGCTCGACCTGGAGGAGGGCGCGGACATGGTCATGGTCAAGCCGGCCGGCCCGTACCTGGACATCCTGTACCGGGTCGCGCAGGCCGTGGACGTCCCGGTCGCCGCGTACCAGATCAGCGGCGAGTTCGCGATGATCGAGGCGGCGGCGGAAAAGGGCTGGATCGAGCGCGACCGGGCCGTCCTGGAGACCCTGCTGGGCATCAAGCGGGCCGGCGCGGACACGATCCTGACGTACTGGGCGACGGAGGTCGCGGGCTGGCTGCGCGAGGCGCGCTGACCCTCCCCGCCTCCGAGTACCGTCGGGTCCCCGCCGGTCAGCGCAGCGGCCACACGTACCGCTCGGACCCGGCGGGGGGCCCGGCACGCCAGATCCGCCACCACACCCGCCACCGCCCCGGCTTCAACCGCCGCGCTCTGCCCATGCGGGGGAGCGTAGGCGGGCCCGGTCGGCCGGTCACGGAGCCGGACTGGAGTCCGTCAATCCCCGGAGTCGGTACCGGTGGAGCTGCCAGGCCGCGTACGCCACGAACGGCACGGCGACGGCGGGCACGACCCACCACGGCAGGCCGATCACGAGCGCAGGGACGGCCACGCCGAGGCAGGTGAGCGCCATGCCGATGAGCAGCGGTTTTCCGAGCGAGCGCCAGGTCCAGGGCGCCTGCCCGCCGTATCCGGCCAGGGAGGCCGCGGCGAAGGCGAGCCCCAGGGCCGCCACGAGACCCGCCAACGTGCCGATGCCGGCGGTCATCTGGGCCTCGTCGCGCGGCTCGTCGGCGGAACTCTGGCGGACGCCGTCCTTGGCGAGCGCCGTGATCGTGCTGCGCCAGACGACGGCGGTCACCTGGTCGCCGGGTGCGAGCCGGTCGAGCAGCGGGCCCGAGTCACCGAAGCGCACGGTCCCGGTCCTTGAGGACATGCCGGGGCCGGAGAGCGTGGCCTCGTACCTGGGGTTCCGGCCGGTGTCCTTGACCACGGTCTTGTCGACGGTGAAGGGGAGGGTACGGAGGCATTCGTACGGGTCACCGGCGGCGGCGCACGGCTCGGCGGCCGCGTAGGCGTCGTGGCGCTCGATGTCGGACGGCAGCCACGCGGCGAACACGAAGCCGCAGAGCAGCGCCGGTATCAGCGACACCACGACCAGCCAGGCGCCCGTCCAGCGCCCCCAGCCCGTTCCGGCCTCCGTCACCACGTGCCTCCCCCGTACGTGTTTCCCCTGGCCACAGCCTCCACGTCCGCGGGCGGGCCCGCAACGGGCTCGATCGGCGTGTCTCAGGGCCAGTCGACGATGCCGGCGAACACGAGGTAGTCCAGGACGACGGCGACGGGGGCGAGCAGCGCGAACGCGACGCGGCGGGCGGAGTTCCGCCGCTGCCAGGGGAGCGCCCAGCTGGTCACCAGCACGGCCAGGACGAGCAGCAGGCCGGTGGTGAAGACGGGGAAGGCGATCTCGTACGAGGCGTCGAACCGGTCGCTCGCGGCGTCGCTGCAGGAGTCGCAGGCCATGGGGGACAGCCCGACGAGGAAGAACGCGACGAAGGCCGTCGGCAGCGTCAGCAGGGTGGAGACGAGCGGCGCGACGAAGGCGCGCTTGTCGCGCGAGGTGTCCAGTTCCATGGCTCGAGTCAACCGCGCCTGCGGGGCGGACACATGAGCGCTGGTACTCAGACGGGCGTGGGGTCGGTGCCCTGGATCCAGCTGCGGCCCCGAGGCCGAGTGCGCCGGCGCGGGGCTGGGGGGCGGGGTCTGTGTGGTCGGGGTCGGGAGGCTCGGGCGGGATGTCGAGGGTGGGGTCTGTGTGGTCGGGGTCGGGAGGGTGGAGCGGGACGCCGGGGGTGGGGTCTGTGTGGGCGGGGTCGGGAGGGTGGAGCGGGGGGACGGGCGGCGGGGCCTGCGTGGTCGGCGCCGGAAGGCTCAAGCGGGATGTCGAGGGCGGGGTCTGGGTGAGCGGCGTCGGTGAGTGTCCGGGGGCTTCCCGGCAGTCCACTGTCCTTCCGTGTCGTGCCGGTCCCTCAAGGGCGCTCCTTCGTCGCGTCGCTTCGCGATGGCCTGCGGCCACCCTTGACCGACCGACCCGCCCCGGAATGCCAACAGACTGCCGGGAAGCCCCCGAAGGATGGTCGGGGGGTTCGGATCCGGTCCAGCCCAGATCAGAGATGCCGAGCAGGGGCCCCTGGTCATCCGGAGTCAGTCCCCGGGACCAGCGAGCCGGAGCGGGATGGGGCCAGGGGGAGGGCACGGCTCCCTGAAGGGCCCATAGGCACCCTTTCCGCGTCCGGGCGGGGTCAACCTGCACCAGACAGCGACCAGATGCCCCTGTCGGTAGGTGTGGGCCCGCAGGCGCCCCAAATCGCTACGCGCTTCTCTCTGTTTGGCGTCCGACGACCGCCTTGGGCTGGACATAGGCCGCCCACGACCGGCAGAGGTCAGCCTGGGATGCGAGTGCGGGTCGTTTGTCCCGTTTTGGCGACCGGTTAAGGGGTGAATGGGCGCCTGCCGGAGTGGGAGGTTGAGAAATCCGGCATCAGGCTCCCTCTCGCCCGCTTTTCACCCCAACTAGCGTGCAGACGCCCGGAAACCCGCCCATGGGAGGTGTCTGGGCGGCCTATGTCCAGCCCCAGACGGCCGTCGGACGCTGAGAGATGAGGAGCGCGTAGCGATTTGGGGCGTCCACGGTCCAGGCGGCACCGCATGGTCATCTCTCCGCTGTCTGGTGCAGGTTGACCCTGCCTGGGTCCGGAAAGGGTGGCCATGGGCCCTTCAGGGAGCCGTTCCCTCCCCCGGGCCCCATCCTGCTCCGCCTGGGTGGTCCTGGTGAACGGACTCCGGATGACCAGGGGCCCCTGCTCGGCATCTCTGATCTGGGCTGATCGGAATCCGAACCCCCCGGCCATCCTTCGGGGGCTTCCCGGCAGTCTGTTGTCTTTCCGGGGCGGGTCGGTCGGTCAAGGGTGGCCGTAGGCCATCGCGTAGCGACGCGACGGAGGAGCGCCCTTGAGGGACCGGCACGACACGGAAGGACAGTGGACTGACGGGACGCCCCCGGACACTCACCGACGCCGCTCGCGCAGACCCCGCCCCGTGGCTCCCCGGCCGACCCTCCCGACGCCGACTGCGCAGACCCCGCCCTTATATCCCGCTTGAGCCTTCCGGCGCCGACTGCGCAGACCCCGCCCTTATATCCCGCTTGAGCCTTCCGACGCCGACTGCGCAGACCCCGCCCTCATATCCCGCTTGAGCCTTCCGACGCCGACTGCGCAGACCCCGCCCTCATATCCCGCTTGAGCCTTCCGACGCCGACTGCGCAGACCCCGCCCTCGACATCCCGCTCGAGCCCTCCGGCGCCGACCACGCAGGCCCCGCCGCCCGTACCCCCCGATCCACCCTCCGACGCCGAGTCGACAGACCCCGACCCCGACATCCCGCCCGACGCCTCCCGACCCCGGGTACACGCACCCCGCCGCCCGAACCCCCCGATCCACCCTCCGACGCCGAGTCGACAGACCCCGACCCCGACATCCCGCCCGACGCCTCCCGACCCCGGGTACACGCACCGCGCCCCCCCATACCCCCCGATCCACTCTCCCGACGCCGCCCACACAGACCCCGCCCCCGCCGCCCCGGCCGACCCTTTCGCCGCTGCCCACGCGGTCCCGGCCGCCTTGCGTCGCGCTCTGATTCCCGGCGCCGGGTGCACAGACCCCCCTGTCCTCCCGACCGACCTCTCCCGACCCCGCCCCCGCTCGCGTTACCGGCGCCCCGGGCGCACCCTGGAGGCAGGGTGACCCCCTGGAGGTGATGCACCATGCCCACACTCGTCGGGTGGCACGTGGAGCTCGAATTCACCGAGGAAGGCCACCGCACCAGTGCGGCGGCCATGGTCAGACTCGGCGACGGCTCCGAGATGAGGGCGCACGGCTACGCCATGCGTCACCCCTCCGACCCGGAGCAGCTGCGGGTCGGGGAAGAGATCGCCGGCGCTCGCGCGCTCATGGATCTCGCGTCCCAGATGTTGCAGAAGGCTCATGGCGAGATCGACGAAGCCACGGGCCGACACTCATATCCGCTGACCCACTGAGCGAGGTGGGCCACGCGGCACGAGTCAGGGTGAGAGAGGGGCCGTGAGGGACTTTCGAGTCCCTCACGTGCATCGGGCTGGCGCGAGCCGAACGAGACGTGTCCGCACGTGCAGTTGGGCTGCCTGGTCGCCCCGCCGGCCGGCGTGGGCGGGGGTGTTCGTGGCGCTGTTGCAGGTGCCCGACGGGTATCGCTGCTAGCTTCAGAGGTTCGGTTCGTCAGTTCGTCAGTTCGTCGGTTCATCGGTTCATGGGTCATGGGGGGCCAATGTCGCGTCTGTTGCGGTGGGTTGTCGTGCTCGTCGGTTCGGCAGTCGTCTTCTTCGTCTGCTTCAAGCTCGCCCAGGCGGATCCGTTCGGCTGGCTGCCCGAGAAGGATTCCGACGCCGTGGCCGTCGCCGCCGGCTTCGCCGGGGCCATGACCGCGGCCGTCGGGCTGGCCGGCGGCTGGTGGGCCGGTACGGCGCCCGTCGCACCCGTCTTGCCCCCTGCGCCGCCGGTCCCGGAGCGGCTCGTACGGCAGGTGGCCGATGCCTCCGGTACGTCGGAGATCAGCCAGGCGGGCGGGGCCAGCCCCGCCGGGCCGGTCGACCAGGAGGCCACGGCCAGGGACAACAGCCGGATCCGGCAGACCGGCGGTGATCAGCAGGGCGGGACCCCGTGACCGGGGAGCGCACGGAGCAGTGGGCCGTTGCCGACGGGAACGCGACGATCACGCAGGTGGGGGGCGACTACGTCACGTACGAGGTCGTCGCCGCCCCCGCGCCGCAGGCGCTGTCCGGTCTGCCCGAGGCGCCCGCGGTGCTGGTCGGCCGGGACGGCTCCGTCGAGGAACTGCTCGGGGTGCTGGAGCCCGCCGGGCCCGGCGCTCCCGCCGGCGCCCGCGTGGCCGTCGTCGCCGGGCTGGCCGGGGTCGGCAAGAGCGCGCTCGCGGTGGCCACGGCCCACCGGGCCGTGGAGCTCGGGTGGTTCGGCGACCGGGTGTTCTTCCTCGCGCTGCGCGGTTACGCCCCCAACGGCGCGGTGAGCGGCCCCCAGGCCGTGCAGGAGATGCTCCGCCACCTGGGCATCCGCGACACCGACATGCCGGCGTCCCCGGAGGCCCGGCTGCACCTGTACCGGGCCGAGCTGGCCGCGCGGGCGCAGGCCGGCGAGCGGGTGCTGATCGTCGCGGACGACGCCGGGTCGGTGGCCCAGGTACGGGACCTCGTACCGGCCCAGGACACGCACCGGCTGCTCGTCACCTCGCGGCACCGGCTCGTGGCGCCCGGGTTCGCGGCGCGGATCGTCGTCCTCGACGAACTCGCGGCGGGCGCGGCGGCCGAGCTGCTCGCCGGGGCGCTGCTGCGGACCTGGCCCGAGGACCCGCGGCCGGAACGGGAACCCGGGGCGCTGGCGGAGATCGCCGACCACTGCGGGCGGCTGCCGCTGGCCCTGACGGTGGCGGGGGCGCTGCTCGCGGGCGATCCGGGCTTGTCCGCGGGCGAGTTGGCCCGGCAGCTGTCCCGGGCGCGGACCCGGCTGGCGACCCTGCACATCGGCGAGGACGGGGACGGGGACGTCCCCGTCGGGGTGCGGGCCGCGTTCGACCTCTCGTACGCGCGGCTGCCCGCGGACCAGGCCCGGCTGCTCCGGCTGCTGACGGTGGTCCCGGGGTCCGACTGCGCGACCGCGTACGCCCACCTGCTGACGCGGGGCTCCATGCCGCGGCCCGACGGCCCGCCGGAGGAGCTCGCCGCCGTACGGGCCTCGCTGGCGGCGCTCGTACGGGCCAGCATGCTGATCGAGCAGCCGGTGGGCTCGGGGCGCTGGCGGATGCACGATCTGGTGCGGCTGTACGCGCGGGAGCGCGGAGAGGAGCAGGCCGAGCAGGACGGGCGGGAGGGCGTGACCGACGCCTTCCTCGCGAGCCTGGCCTTCGACGCCGAGGTGGCCTGCCGGACGCTCGGGCTGCGCGGCCGGGCCGTGAGCGGGCCCGGGTTTCCTTCGATGGAACGGGCGTTGCGGTGGCTGGAGGCCGAACGCTCCACGCTGGTCGCCGCCGTGGGCTTCGCCGTCGAAGCCGGGAGGCCGGACATCACCGTGGAACTGGCCACCGTGCTGGCCACGTACCTCGATCTCTACGGTCATGCGCTGGACGGCGTCGAAGTCGCACGCCACGTGCTGGACGTCGCCCGGGAGTCCGGCGATCGCACCGACGTCGGGGCGGCGCTGTACGGGCTCGCCGGTGCGCTCTCCGATGCCTGGCAGACCGCGGAGGCGACCGCCCTGGCGGCGGAAGCCCTCGCCCTGTTCCGAGAGATTCCCGAGCCGTCGGGGGAGGCCCGGTCGCTGAACCTGCTGGGGGGCCTGCACTCCCGGGCACACCGCTGGGAGGAGGCCCGCGAGGCCCACGAACAGGCGCTGGAGATCTTCCGTGCGGGGGGCATCCGGCATGCGGAGGGTACGGCGCTGGTGAATCTCGCGTACGTCCTGGAGCGGTCGGGACGGACGGACGACGCCGTCGAGGCGTGCGAGCGGGCCCGACGCATCCTGACGGACAGCGGGGACGAGCACAGGGCCGCGACCACGCAGGGCTACCTCGGGGACGTGCTCTGGCGGGCCGGCCGCAGGGAGGAGTCCTTGGCCGTACGGGAGCAGGCCCTGGCCACCCTGCGGAAATTGGGTCACCGGGCCGCGGTGGCCGGGGTGCTCCTCGGGATCGGCACCTCACTGTCGGAGGACGGGGCCGGGGCCGACGCGGCCCGGGCCGAGCAGTCGGCCGAAGCGCAGGCCCGGTTCGAGGAGGCCCTCGCGCTCTTCGCCGAGGTGGGGGACCGGCACGGCGAGGGCGCGGTACGGGTCAACCTGGGCAGGCTGCACCAGCGGGCGGGCCGGCTGGAGGAGGCGCTGGAGTCGCAGCGGCAGGGCTGCGCCCTCCTCGCCGCCACGGGGGACCGCGGCAACGAGGCCGTGGCGGTGCAGGGGATGGCGCTGACGCTGCGCGCGCTGAACCGCCCGGCCGAGGCCGCCGAGGCCTTCGAGCGGGCGGCCGCCCTGCACGGTGCCGTGGGCAACGGCGAGCACGAGGTGGCCGCCCGGGCGTTGGCCGCGCAGCTGCGTGCGATGCCCGAGGCGCCCGAAGCACGCCAGGCGCCCGAAGCACCCGCGACACCCGACCCGTCGCCGCGCCGCTGGTGGGACCGCTTCAGGGACTGAGCCCCCGAGCCGAGCCCCCGAGCCGAGCCCCCGAGCCGAGCCCCCGAGCGGGGCCCGGCGGCCTCGTGGCCTACGGGGCCGGGGCTACCCGGCTCCGGCGCCGGTCCGTCGGTCCACCCGGGCCTGGAGGCGGGTCATGGCGCGGGTGAGTTCGCCCGACGTCCCGAAGGGGACGACCGCCGCGTGCCCGGGGACGCGTACGCCGCCCGTCAGGGCCACGCGGGTGCCGCCCGACGGGTCGGGGGCCGCCGCCATCCCGACGATCAGGAAGCGGCTCTGCAGCCAGCACCAGCCGGGGCGCAGCACCCCGCGGAAGTGGGCGCGGAAGCCGTACTTGCTGCGGGCCAGGGCCTCCACCCGGTCGCCGGTCACCCGCAGGACGCGGATGCTGCGCATGTCGGGCTGGAAGCGGCCGAACTCGCCCTCCAGGTCACCCATCACCGCCCAGACGGTGTCCAGGGGGGCGGGGACGACCTGTTCGGCGACCCGGGCGCCCCGGACTCCCGCGGCCATGATCCGCAGGCGGTTCACCTCGTCGAGTGCGTACGTCATGCGGACCATGCCCTTCGGAAGCTCGTACGGGCCCGGTGCAGCCGGGACTTGGCGGTGCCCGGCGGGACGCCGAGGAGGGCTGCCGCGGACTCCTCGTCCAGGCCCTCCACGTCCCGCAGTACCAGGACGGCCCGGTGGTCGGGGGAGAGGCGGGCCAGGACGTCGTCGATGTCGGCGGCGAGCTCGGGGTCGCCGGGGCCGGGGAGGTCGGCGAGTTCGGCGGGGCGGGCGCGGGCCGCGCGGCGGGCGGTGCGCACCGCCTCGCGGACCGCGATGGCGCGGACCCAGCCGTACAGCGTCTCCGGATCGCGCAGCGACCGCAGGGCGCGGAAGACCGCCACCAGGGCCTCCTGGCAGGCGTCCGGGCCGTCCGCGAGGGCGATGGGGGTGCAGATGCGGGCGATGTACGGGGTGAGGTGGTCGAGCAGGTCGTGCAGGGCGAGGGTGTTGCCGGCACGGGCCGCCCGGGCGAGGGCGACGCCGCGGTCGCGTTCGTCGGGGGTCACCGGGCGCGGGCCAGCCGGGCGGCCGCCCAGCCGAAGCCGAGGCATGCGGGCGTGTAGAGGAGCAGGTTCAGCCCGTAGAAGGGACCGGCCGGGCTGTCGAGGAGCCCGGCGGCCCACCCCAGGCCCGCGAGGCCCCGTACCGCCAGTCCGGCTGCGACGGCCCCCGTGGCCACCCGCGTGACACGCCCGCCGCGCCCGTACGCGTGGCCGAACACGGCGGCGGCTGCCGTCAGCGTGAGCGCCGCCAGCGGGAGGACGACGGGCGGGGCGAAGGACACTTCCGTGCCGAGGACGGCGAGGGACAGCGCCCGCTCGCTCTCCGCGGGCCAGGTCCGCCCGGTGGCCCAGTACAGGTGCGCCAGCCCGTCCGCGGCCAGCAGTCCGGCCAGCGCGATTCCCGTCCGGCGTCGCGATGTGTCCCTCATGGGTGCCCCCTCGGTGTCGAGAACCAACACCCCGAAGAGGAGGCGGACGTGCAGAACGTTCCCTGTGCGCCGCGTCACATCTGCTTCAGAAGCCGATCTCGAAAACTTGCAGGCCGGCGAGGACCAGCGTCACCACGATGAGCAGGTTCAGCGACGTGCCCACGTACAGCAGCACGCTGGGCGGGCCTCGGAACAGGAACAGGCCGCGGATGAGGCCGAAGAGGGCCATGAGCAGAGAAGCGACCGCGAAGGGGAAGGAGATGGTGAGGGATACCGGGAGGTCGAGGCATCGGCGGGATCACCACCACCTGCGGCGCCATGGGTGCCGTGGGCGCAGGCGGGCCCCCGGGCGGCTGAGGGGCCGGGGCCTGAGCCGGCTGGAACGGGATCGGGTTCGCCGTCATCGAGCTCAGGCCGATCGACCCCAGCGAGCTGGGGGTGCTCGCCGAGCCACCGCCGGGCGGGACCCCGTACGCACCCTGTGAACCGTTCACGATCGGCCTCCCCTGCCGTCAGGACGGGAAGGCCGATCGTACGGAGCCGCGCGCCGCGCGAACAGGTCAGAGGCGCTCGGGGGTGCGGATGCCCAGCAGGGACATGCCCTTCGTGAGCGTCCGGGCGGTCAGGTCGCACAGGAACAGGCGGTTCTCGCCGACGACGAGCTCCGGCTCCGGCTTCACGACCGGGCACTCGGTGTAGAACGTCGTGCACAGCGAGGCCAGCTGGTACAGGTACGCGGCCACCTTGTGCGGGGCGTGCTCCGCGGCGGCCTCGGCGATCACCTCGCCGAACTGGTCCAGGTGCAGGCCCAGCGCGCGCTCGGCCGGGGCCAGCTCCAGCTCCGGGTGGGCCACCGGGGAACGGTCGCCCGCGTTGCGCAGGATGGAGCGGAGCCGGGCGTACGCGTACTGGATGTACACGGACGTGTCGCCGGTCAGCGAGACCATCTGGTCCAGGTCGAACTTGTAGTCGCGTGCGGCGGAGGTGGAGAGGTCCGCGTACTTGACCGCGCCGATGCCGACCTGGAGGCCGTTCTCGACGATCTCCTGCTCGCCGAGGATGCCCCGGCCCTTGTCCTTCTCCCGTACCACGGCGGTCGCCCGCTCCACGGCCTCGTCGAGGAGGTCGACCAGCCGGACCGTCTCGCCCTCGCGGGTCTTGAACGGCTTGCCGTCCTTGCCGAGGACCGTGCCGAAGGCCAGCTGCACGGCCTTGACCTCGTCGTTCAGCCAGCCCGCGCGGCGGGCCGTCTCGAAGACCATCTTGAAGTGGAGCGACTGGCGGGCGTCGACCACGTAGATGATCTCGGTCGCCTTCAGGTTGCCCACGCGGTCCCGGATCGCCGACAGGTCGGTCGCGGCGTAGCCGAAGCCGCCGTCCGACTTCTGGACGATCAGCGGGGTCGGGTTGCCGTCCTGGCCCTTGTACTCGTCGAAGAACACGCACAGCGCGCCGTTGGACCGGACGGCGACGCCCGACTCCTCCAGCAGCTTGCACGTCTCGACCAGCATGTCGTTGTAGCCGGACTCGCCGACGACGTCGGCGTCCTGGATGTCCATGTCCAGCTTGTCGAAGACGGAGTAGAAGTAGATCTTCGACTCGTCGACGAACCGCTGCCACATCGCGAGGGTCTCCGCGTCGCCCGCCTGGAGGTCGACGACCCGCGCGCGGGCGCGGGTCTTGAACTCCTCGTTCGAGTCGAAGAGCACCCGCGAGGCCTTGTACAGGCGGTTCAGGTTGGACATGGCCTCCTCGCCGGAGACCTCCACCGACTCGTCCGCGGCCTTGTGGTCCAGCTCGTGCGGGTGCTCGATCAGGTACTGGATGAGCATGCCGAACTGGGTGCCCCAGTCGCCGATGTGGTGGCGCCGGACCACCTTCTCGCCCGTGAACTCCAGGATCTCGACCATCGCCGCGCCGATGACCGCCGACCGCAGGTGGCCGACGTGCATCTCCTTCGCGACGTTCGGCTGCGCGTAGTCGATGACCGTCGTGCCCGCGTTCGCCGCGTACGGGACACCGAGGCGGTCGTCGCCGGCGCGCGCCGCCAGCGTCTCCATGATCGCCCGGTCGGAGACGGTGATGTTGAGGAAGCCGGGGCCCGAGACCTCGATCTCCTTGATCAGGTCGGCGTCGGGGCCCGCGGGGATGCCCTCGACCACGGTCGTCGCCAGCTCACGCGGATTGGCCTTGGCCTTCTTCGCGAGCGCCAGGATGCCGTTGGCCTGGAAGTCGGCCCGGTCGCTTCGTCGCAGCAGCGGGTCGGCGCCACCGGCCTCCGGCAGGGCCGAGGCGAGGGCGTCCGCGACGCGCTGATTGACGGAAGAAGCGAGGGAAGGGACCGAGGCCATGAGCTGCCGTTCCTGTGAGGTCGTGCCTGAAGGTGCACTTGGTTGTTCCGACAAGCCCCGAGTATCCCACGTGGGGACTGCCCGATGCCCGGGATAAAGGGGGTCCGCAGGCAACCCCGGAGCGGCCTGTTCCGTCTGGGAGAATGGCTGAAGCCAGCATTCGAGATAGAAGGACGTGTCGTGGCTCAGAGCGCCCAGAGCAGCACCGAGACCGACTGGGTCTCCCGTTTCGCGGACGAGGTCATCGCCGAGGCGGAGCGCCGAGCCCCGGGCAAAGCCGTCGTCGTCGCGTCCGGACTCTCCCCCTCCGGCCCGATCCACCTCGGCAACCTCCGCGAGGTCATGACCCCGCACCTGGTCGCCGACGAGATCCGCCGCCGTGGCTTCGAGGTCCGGCACGTCCTGTCCTGGGACGACTACGACCGCTACCGCAAGGTGCCGGCCGGCATCCCCGGCGTCGACCCCGAGACCTACGGCCAGTACATCGGCATGCCGCTGACCTCCGTCCCGGCCCCGGCCGGATCGGCGTACGCGACCTGGGCCGAGCACTTCAAGGCCGCCATGGTCGAGGCGCTGGCCGAGCTGGGCGTCGAGTACGACCCGATCAGCCAGACCGAGCAGTACACCTCCGGCGCCTACCGCGAGCAGGTCCTGTTCGCGATGAAGCACCGCGGCGACATCGACGCCGTCCTCGACCAGTACCGCACCAAGCAGAAGCCGGGCGGCAAGAAGCCCCAGCAGAAGCAGGTCGACGAAGCCGAGCTGGAGGCCGCCGAGGGCTCCGGCGCGGCCGCCGAGGACGACGGCAGCAGCGCCGAGGGCGGGTACTTCCCGTACAAGCCGTACTGCGGCCAGTGCGGCAAGGACTTCACCAAGGTCACCTCGTACGACGACGAGACGACCGAGCTGACCTACGTCTGCACCGAGGACGAGTTCACCGAGACCGTCAAGCTCAGCGAGTTCAACCGCGGCAAGCTGGTGTGGAAGGTCGACTGGCCGATGCGCTGGGCCTTCGAGGGCGTGATCTTCGAGCCCTCGGGCGTCGACCACTCCTCGCCCGGCTCGTCGTTCCAGGTCGGCGGCCAGATCGTGCACATCTTCGGCGGCGAGCAGCCGATCGGACCGATGTACGCGTTCGTCGGCATCAGCGGCATGGCCAAGATGTCGTCCAGCAAGGGCGGGGTCCCCACCCCGGCCGACGCGCTGAAGATCATGGAGCCGCAGCTGCTGCGCTGGCTGTACGCCCGCCGCAAGCCCAACCAGTCCTTCAAGATCGCCTTCGACCAGGAGATCCAGCGGCTCTACGACGAGTGGGACAAGCTCGAGGCCAAGGTCGCCGACGGCTCCGTGCTGCCCGCCGACGCCGCCGCGCACACCCGCGCCGTCCGTGTCGCCTCGCACGAGCTGCCGCGCACCCCGCGCCCGCTCCCGTACCGGACCCTCGCGTCGGTCGTGGACATCACCGCCGGGCACGACGAGCAGACCCTGCGCATCCTGGCCGACCTGGACCCGTCGCAGCCGCTGACCTCGCTGGACGAGGTACGGCCGCGCCTGGACCGCGCCGAGAACTGGATCACCACCCAGGTCCCGGCCGACCAGCGGACCCTCGTACGCGAGGAGCCCGACACCGAGCTGCTGTCCTCCCTGGACGACGAGGGCCGCGAGTCGCTGCGGCTGCTCGTGGACGGGCTGGACTCGCACTGGTCGCTCGACGGGCTCACCACGCTCGTCTACGGCGTGCCGAAGGTGATGGCGGGCCTGGAGCCCGACGCCAAGCCCACCCCCGAGCTCAAGGTCGCACAGCGCTCGTTCTTCGCGCTGCTGTACCGCCTGCTCGTGACCCGGGAGACCGGGCCCCGCCTGCCCACGCTGCTCCTCGCCGTGGGCGCGGACCGCGTGCGCAAGCTGCTGGCCGCCTGAGCCTGATGCAGACGACGAAGGGCCCGCACCCCCGAGGGGTGCGGGCCCTTCCGCTTGCCGTGCGCGGCACGGGGCCTACGCGATGTGCTCGTTCTCCAGCTCGCGCTGGTAGCGCAGCTTCAGGCCCGGCATGAGCTTGCGGATCATGGAGGAGCTGCGCGGGTGGCCGAGACCGTGACGGTCCGAGAGGTGTATGTCCACCTGCTCCGGGGTCGGGTAGTCCGAGTGCTCGTCGAGGTACGCGCGGAAGACCTCGTACGCCGCCTCGTTGAACTTGACCTGGTCGAAGTCGCCGTCGAGGTCGCCGTCGAAGTCGCCGTCATCGACGGCGTCCGCCTCGGCGACGGCCGGCACGGGGAGCTGCTCCTGCTGCGGAACGTCCTCGTCGGGGCCGGTCGGGGGCATGACCGGGGTCGGCTCCAGGCCCTCGACGTACTGGGGGTTGTACCCGCCCTCGTACGCGGCCTGCGGGGCGAGCGGGGCGGCGAACCAGGCGCTGTCGTGGGCGGCGGGCATGGCCGTCGGGTCGACCGCGAAGGGGGGCGGGGTGTGGCCCTGCGGGGCTGTTCCCCTCCCCGCCCCTTCCTGGAACTGGGGCTCCGCCCCAGCCCCCGGGTGGGGCTCCGCCCCGGGGGCGAAGGCCGCGGCCGGCGCCTGCGGCACGGCCTGGCCCACGGGGCCGCCGGCTCCGCCGGGAACGCCCGGCTGGCCGGGGATGCCTGCGGCTGCGCCGGCAAGGCCGGGCCGGCCTTCGGCTCCGCCGGGAAGGCCCGCGATACCCGCGGCTGCGCCCGGCCGGCCCGGTATACCTGCCTGGCCGGGGATGCCCCCGGCTGCGCCGGCAAGGCCCGCCAGGCCCGCCTGGCCGGCGATGTTCGCCTGCCCTCGGCCGCCCGCCGCACCGGAGCCCGCCAGGGCCGCCGCGCCCGCCTCCAGGGCCGGAGCCGATGCCCCCGGCACCGACGCGCCCGTCGCGATGGCCGCGGCCGCCGGGGGCAGCAGGACCGGGTCGATGCCCGCCGCCGCCAGGCCCTCCGGGGCCGTCTGGGAGAGGGGGACGCCGATCCGGGCCAGCCGGAGCGGCATCAGCGCCTCCACCGGGGCCTTGCGGCGCCAGGCCCGCCCGTACCGGGCCTGCAGCCGCGCCTGGTAGATCAGCCGGTCCTGCTCCATGCCGACCGCCTGCTCGTACGACCGCAGCTCCCACAGCTTCATCCGGCGCCACAGCTTGAACGTGGGGACGGGAGACAGGAGCCAGCGGGTGATCCGGACCCCCTCCATGTGGCGGTCCGCGGTGATGTCCGCGATCCGGCCCACCGCGTGCCGGGCCGCCTCCACCGTGACCACGAACAGGATCGGGATCACGGCGTGCATGCCCACGCCCAGCGGGTCCGGCCAGGCCGCCGCACCGTTGAACGCGATCGTCGCCGCGGTCAGCAGCCACGCCGTCTGGCGCAGCAGCGGGAACGGGATCCGGATCCAGGTGAGGAGGAGGTCCAGGGCGAGCAGCACACAGATGCCCGCGTCGATGCCGATCGGGAACACCAGCGAGAAGCTCCCGAACCCCTTCTGCAGGGCGAGCGCGCGGACCGCGGCGTACGAGCCCGCGAAACCGATCCCCGCGATGACCACGGCTCCTGCGACCACGACGCCGATGAGTATCCGGTGCGTACGAGTCAGCTGCATCGCGGCCACCCGCGATCCCCTCCCCTTGTCGAGCTACGGCAGGCACAGCGTACGGGTGACTGCGCAGGTGACTGAATGTCAGCCTCCCGTTAGCGGGCGCCGGGCACCCCCGGCGCCGCCCGGAACCGCCGACGCCTACTGCGCGGAGGGAGAAGCCTGCTGCTCAGGCTGCTTCTGCTGCTGGTTGGCGGTGCCGACCGAGGCCACCGTCTCCTTCGCCGCCGCGATCGCGTTCTCGAGCAGCTTGGCCTGATCCGGAGCGCCGGCACCCTCGTACGCCGCACCGTTGTAGTCGAGCGTGATCACGACGTTCTGCGCGCGCGCCACGATCGTCGTGTTGAAGAAGTCGACGTCCTTCTTCACGCCGTACACGACCGACGACGCCTGGTCGCCGATGCCGCTCGTCTGCTCGACCTTCACGTCGTGCGCGCCCTCGGCCGTCTTCGCGGCCTCGACCTGCTTGTTGAACTGCTCCTCGGCGCGCTTGTTCGCGCCGCCGAGCGAGGCGTGCGAGTCGTAGCGGACCAGGGAGATCGACAGCCAGCGGTACTGCGAGCCCTTCAGGCCGTCCTCGTCCAGGCCGTTCCAGGAGCAGCTGGCGCGGGTGGTCAGGTCGTTCGACTTGGTCGCGGTGCCGTTCTTGTCCTTCGCCTCCGGGACGAGGGTCTCGACGGTCTTCGTCTCGATCGACTTGCACGGGTCGGGCAGCGTCGCGAACGCCGCCTGCTCCAGCGCGGCCGACGCCTTGCCGCTCGGCTTGGCGGACGAGGACGCGCCGGGCTTCTTGTCGCCGCCCGAACCCGAGTCCTTGCCCGAGTCGGACGAACAGCCGGCGACGGTGAGGATCACCGGGACGGCTGCGCAGGCGAGAACGCGAGTGAGGCGCGAGGCTGATCGGTGCATGGTTCCTTCAGTACGTTGGGGCGCGTTCTGTGGACGCGGTACGGGTGCGGTGCGGGGTGCGGTGCGGCGTGCTGTGCGGGCGCGGGACCCGAGCAACGGTAGCCCGATCCGGCGCGCGCCTGCTGTGCGCGCCGTCACGCCGCGCCCCCCGCGCCCGCTCCCGGCCGTCCTCTCAGTCGTTGAAACGCTCGACGAGAGCCTGCGCCAACTGCCGTGCCTTGTCCTGGGTTTCGGGGCTCGCCGGGACCGTACCGGGCAGCGCGGGCTGCACGCTGTACTCGACGGTGACGATGACATTCGAGGTGCGGAACACAATCCGCACGGTCCGTGCCTGCGCCGCGCTGGCACCCGCCGCGCTCAGCTTGTCCTCGAGGAACGCCTCGGTCCCGAGCCCCTCGATGACGCGGGAACCGAGCTCGGGCGGCGGCGCGGAGGGGCTGGCGGCGCCGGGCGACGGCGACTGCCCGGCCGGCGGAGGAGCGCTCGCGGCCGGCGGGCCGGAGGGGGCGGGGCCGGTACCCGTACCGGCGGCGGCGGGGCTCGGCGTGGGGCCGGGGAAGGGCAGGTGCGCATCCGTCAGCCGGCGCACGTACACCTGCCGCGCCTTGTCGTCGTCGCTCATGAGCGTCCGGTCGTACGAGACGACGCGCTCGAAGCCGACCGACAGCAGCCGCGTCTCCTCGGGCGTCTGCGCCGTCCAGCGGCAGCCGACGTGCCGGTCGCCGTCGTACGAGGTGTCCGCGGCGCCGGCGTACAGCTGCACGCGCTGCTCGTCGGTGAGGCTGTCCGCGGCCGGGAGCATGGCCTTGAGGCGCTTGCCGTCGGCGGCCCTGCACGGCGCGGGCAGGCTGCGGTACTTGCCGGCCGGTGCGGGTGCGGGGCTGCTGTCGCCCGCCTTGGAGTCGGTTTCGTCCCCGGCGCCGTTCCCGCTGGTGCACCCGGTCAGGCCGGTCAGGCCCGCCGTGAGTGCGGTGAGCATCGCGATGCCCGGCAGGACTCGTCGTCGTCGCCGTACCGACTTGCGCTGCACGTCCACTGGCTCCCTTCGACCGGCCGGCGGCCCGGCGGTCAGGAAAATGCGTTGCCGCGCTTTGGACGCGGATGAACACAATGTCTATCGCACACGCTGGTGCTGGCGCCGGTCCCCTGTCTGGTTTGGGGCTAAGAGCGAGGCTTTTTGCGTATAACGAATTTTCTATGCTTCTCGGGGGATTGAAGCCGTATGTCGTATGTAGAGGTACCGGGAGCGAAGGTCCCGATCCGGATGTGGACCGACCCGGCGTCGGTCGAGGCCGGCGCGATGCAGCAGCTGCACAACGTCGCCACCCTTCCGTGGATCAAGGGCCTGGCGGTCATGCCGGACGTCCACTACGGCAAGGGCGCCACGGTCGGCTCGGTGATCGCGATGAAGGACGCGGTGTGCCCGGCGGCGGTGGGCGTGGACATCGGCTGCGGCATGTCGGCGGTGAAGACGTCCCTGACGGCGAACGACCTCCCGGGAGACCTGTCGAAGCTGCGCTCGAAGATCGAGCGGGCCATCCCGGTGGGCGCGGGCATGCACCGTGAGCCGGTGGACCCGGACCGGCTGTACGGGTTCCCGGTGGAGGGGTACGGCGGGCTGTGGGAGCGGTTCGACTACCTGGCGGACGAGGTGAAGTTCCGGCGTGAGCGGGCCATGCGGCAAATGGGAAGCCTTGGCCAAGGGAACCATTTTTGCGAGCTTTGCATCGATGTGTCCGGTTCGGTGTGGCTCATGTTGCACTCGGGCTCTCGCAACGTCGGCAACGAGCTGGCCGCCCACCACATCGAGGTCGCCCGGGGGCTCTCGCACAACCAGGGCCTGGTCGACCGCGACCTCGCGGTGTTCCTCGCGAAGACCCCGGAGATGCAGGCCTACCGGAACGACCTCTTCTGGGCGCAGGAGTACGCCAAGTACAACCGGGCCGTGATGATGAGCCTGTTCAAGGAGGTCATCCGCCGGGAGTTCCGGAAGGCGAAGGTCTCCTTCGAGCAGGAGATCAGCTGCCACCACAACTACGTGGCGGAGGAGCGGTACGACGGCATGGACCTGCTGGTCACCCGCAAGGGCGCGATCCGCGCCGGCAGCGGTGACTACGGGATCATCCCGGGCTCCATGGGGACTGGCTCGTACATCGTGAAGGGTCTCGGCAACGAGAAGTCGTTCAACTCGGCCTCGCACGGCGCGGGCCGGAAGATGAGCCGGACGGCGGCGAAGAAGCGGTTCTCGTCGCGGGATCTGGCGGAGCAGACCAAGGGCGTGGAGTGCCGCAAGGACTCGGGCGTGGTCGACGAGATCCCGGGCGCGTACAAGTCGATCGAGCAGGTCATCGACCAGCAGACGGACCTCGTCGAGGTCGTGGCCAAGCTCAAGCAGGTCATCTGCATCAAGGGCTGAGCCTGGCGTGCAGTTGTCGGGGGAACGGAGGAGCCCGGACCGTCACCGGTCCGGGCTCCTCCGTGTGAGATCAGTCCTCGTCGCCGTCGAGGAGGAGGTTCACGGGGAGGTCGAGGGACACCCCGACGTACTCCGGGACCGTGATGGACTCGCCCCGCTTGTGGGATGTGCGGAGTCGGTAGGTGCCGTTGCGCGGGTCGCGGCAGACCACGACCTCGTCGTGGCGGCGGTCGACGACGATGTAGAAGGGGATGTCGGCCTTGGCGTAGGCGTCGACCTTGGAGCCGAGGTCATCCGACCAGTTCGAGGAGGTGACCTCGACCACCAGGCGGAAGACGTCTGGCGAGTAGCAGTTGTTGCGTCCCTTGAAGTCCAGGAAGTCCTTGCTGACGAGTGCGAAGTCCGGGATGGGCGTATCCGCGCGAGCTGACATTTCGCGCGCATTCACCCATTCGGTGTCGTGCGGGTGATCGAGACCCCAACTGCACGGCGAGTCAAGGGGGTTGACGGCGACCTTCGTGCTGCATCTGAAGGCCGCCGGGAGTGTGGCGGCGGGGTTCAGAGGTCGCGGTGGACCTTGGTGTTCGAGGCCTGGGCTCGGGGGCGGACCACCAGGAGGTCGATGTTGACGTGGCTGGGGCGGGTCACGGCCCAGGTGATGGTGTCGGCCACGTCGTCGGCGGTGAGGGGGGCCGCGACGCCGGCGTAGACCTTCTCGGCCTTCTCCGCGTCGCCGCGGAAGCGGGTCTTGGCGAATTCCTCGGTCTTCACCATGCCCGGGGCGATCTCGATGACGCGGACGGGCTGGCCGACGATCTCCAGGCGGAGGGTCTCGGCCAGGACGCGGGCGCCGTTCTTGGCGGCGACGTAGCCGGCGCCGCCCTCGTACGTGGAGTGGCCGGCGGTGGAGGACAGGACCACGACCGTGCCGTCGCCGCTGGCGACGAGGGCGGGGAGGAGGGCCTGGGTGAGGTTGAGCGTGCCGATGACGTTGACCTCGTACATGGTGCGCCAGTCGGCGGGGTCGCCGGTGGCGACGGGCTCGGCTCCGATCGCGCCGCCGGCGTTGTTGACGAGGACGTCGCAGCGGTCGAGCGAGGCCGCGAAGGCGTCGACGGCGGGCCGGTCGGTGACGTCGAGGGCGTGGGCCGTGGCGGAGCGGCCGGCTGCCGTGAGCTCGGCGGCGAGGGCCTCGATGCGGTCCTTGCGGCGGGCCGTGAGGACGACGTGGTAGCCGGCGTCGGCGAGCTGCCGGGCGGTGGCCGCGCCGATGCCGCTGCTCGCGCCGGTGACTACGGCGGTTCGGGTGGCCGTGCTCATGTGCGGGGCTCCTCGGGCGTTCGGTCGTTCGTACGGGCGAATACCCGCCAGCATAGGCGGGGGTCAGCGGCCGCGCGGGGCGTACATGATCACCGCCATGCCGGCGAGGCAGACGAGCGCGCCGGCGATGTCCCAGCGGTCGGGGCGGTAGCCGTCGGCGGCCATGCCCCACACCAGGGAGCCGGCGACGAAGACTCCGCCGTACGCGGCGAGGACGCGGGCGAAGTCGCCCTGGGGCTGGAGGGTGGCGACGAAGCCGTAGAGGCCGAGGGCGATCACGCCGGCGCCGATCCAAGCCCAGCCCTTGTGCTCGCGGACGCCCTGCCAGACGAGCCACGCGCCGCCGATCTCGAGGAGCGCGGCGAGGGCGAACAGGGCGGCGGAGCGGGCGATCAGCATGGCTCGAAGCGTACGCAGACGGCCCGCGGGGCCGGTTCGGCGCCCGCCGGTTGGGGGAGGGGCACGCCCTCGTTCGTGTGATGGTCCGACCGGACGGGGGCGCCGCTGGCTAGCCTCCGCGCGTGGAGGTGGTGGCGGTGCGCCGTGGTGCCGTACGGAGTGTGGTGGTGGCGGGCTTGCTGGTGCTCGCGGTGTCCGGGGTGTCCGGGGTGCCCGGGGTGCCGGGGATGTCCGGGAGGGCCGAGGCGTGGAGCGGACCCGAGGCGGACGTGGCGTACCACGGGCGGGTGTCCCTGTCCCAGGGGCGGCTGAGGGTGTGGGTGGTGCCGCAGAACGAGGGGCCGGCCCCGCTGCCGAACGCGACGCTGCGGGTCCGGCTGTCTGCGGAGCTCGCGGACCGGCAGGAGCTGGCGGAGGGCTGTGCGCGGGCCGGGCTGCGCGAGGTGGTGTGCGAGACGGGTGCGCTGCCGCTGCACGGGCGTGGCCGGCACGTCGGGCTGCTGCTGGAGCTGAAGCAGCCGGTACCGGAGGTCGTGGTCCGGATCGACACGTGGTGGAACGGCGGGGCGTCCGACCGGGACCTGTCCAACAACCAGCACGCGGTGCTGGCGCTGGACACGGGCGACGCGTACGCCTTCTGAGCCCGGGGAAGGGCGGGGCCGCTCCCGGCTACGGGGTGGCCACGCCGCCGAATTCCTCCACGGCCTCGCTGACGATCCGCTCCAGGCGGGCGTGGTGGGCGCCGCGCCAGTAGACGCGCTCGCACGCCGTGCACTGGGCGAAGACGTCGTACGAGCGGTGCGTGCCGCTTTCGAGGCGGTCGCCGACGCTTTCCTTGTCGGCGTTGCGGAGCGGCCCGTTGCAGGCGGTGCAGCGGGTCCAGGGGGCGAGGGCGGGGGCGAACCGGCCGAGTACGTCGCGCAGTTGCTCGTCGGGGTTGTCGCTGTAGACGTACGCGCCGGCGAAGAGCTCGCGGCGGCGCAGCAGTCCGCGGTCGCGGGAGAGCAGGACGCGCTGCTCGGCGGCGGAGCGGGTGGCGAGGGCGGGGTCGCCGATGTCCTCGTTCTCGTACGCGGTGTCCACGCCGAGCAGGCGCAGGCGGCGGGCGAGGGTGCCGAGGTGGACGTCGAGGAGGAAGCGCAGTGGCGGGGCGCCGGGGACGTGCTGGGGGCGCTCGACGCCGAAGACCTCGACGGACTGCCCGGCGCTGGGCACGTACGAGACGGGCACCTCGTGTCCGTCGACGAGGAGCCGGCCGACCTCGGTGAGCGGGACGCCGGCCGATTCGACGACGTGGCCGAGGCTGGAGGCGCCGTCGGTGGGCGTCGGTACGCGTTCGGCCCGCCGGCTGGGCGGGGCGAAGAGGCGCAGTTCGGGGGCGAGGGTGAGCTGAATGCCGGGTCCGTTCACGCTGTCAGCATGCCATCGGGGCCGCGGCGGCGCGGCCGAATTTACGGTGTCGCCGCAGGCGGGGCGCAGCCGGCGGAGGCGAGCCCCGGCCGGCTGGGCCCCGCCGGGGCCGCGGGCCTCGGTGGAACAGGGCGTAGCCGGTCGGGTCGCCCGGCATCTGCCAGGCGAAGCCCTGGAGGAAGAAGCATGCGCCCAGGTTGCTCGCGGCGAAGGCGAGCAGTACCGCCGAGGTGACGGGGCCGGCCCGGCGTAGGGCGGGGGAGGCGAGGCCCGCGTCGAGGGGCTGGGCCCGGGGGGTCATGCCCACCGTGACCCGGCGCGGTGACCTCCGCAAACAGTGGACGCAAACAGTGGACGCAAACAGTGGGCGCAAACAGCGGGCTCGACCAGTGGGCTCGACCAGTGGGCGCAGCCCGTGGCGCGGGCGGTCCACGGCTGGCCCGCCCGTCACCGTGGTGGAAGACTCGTGGGAGAGCGGCGACGAGCCGCCGGGAGTGTCGCATGGGTACCTCGACTGTGCCGGTCCGGCTGGACGACTCCGCGTACCACGAGCTGGCGCGTTCCTTCCGGGGGAGCCTCGTGCGGGCCGGGGACGCCCCGTACGAGGAGCGCCGGCGGATCTGGAACGGGGCGATCGACCGGCATCCCGCCCTGATCGCGCCCTGCACCGGTTCGGCCGATGTGGTGGCGGCGCTGAAGTGGGCGGTGGAGACGGGTGCGCCGGTCGCGGTGCGCAGCGGCGGGCACAGCTTCCCCGGGCATTCGGTCTGCGACGGCGGCGTGGTGGTCGACCTGTCGGCGTTGAAGGAGGTCCGGGTGGATCCCGAGGCCCGTACGGTCCGGGTCCAGGCGGGGGTGCTGCTCGGCGAGCTGGATGCGGCGACGCAGCCGTTCGGGCTGGCGGTGCCGTCGGGGATCGTGACGCACACGGGGGTCGCGGGGCTCACCCTCGGCGGCGGGATCGGCTGGCTGAGCCGCAAGTACGGGCTGAGCGTGGACCAGCTGCTGTCGGTGGACCTGGTCACGGCGGGCGGGGACCGGATCACGGCGAGCGCCTCGCACGAGCCGGAGCTGTTCTGGGGGATGCGCGGGGCGGGCGGCAATTTCGGGATCGTCACGGAGTTCACGTTCCGGCTGAACCCGGTCGGCCCGACCGTGCTCGCCGGGCCGGTGATGTGGCCGGTGGAGGATGCGGCGCAGGTGCTCGGCCGCTACCGGGAGTGGATCGCGGAGGTGCCCGACGAGCTGACGACGATCGTGGTCCACCGCAAGGTCCCGCCGCTGCCGGCGATCCCGCCGGAGCTGTACGGCCGGCGCGTGGTGATGGTGATCGGCTGCTGGGTGGGGGAGGTGGCGGCCGGTGAGGAAGTGATGCGGCCGATGCGGGAGTACGGGCGGCCGCTGCTCGATCTGTGCCGGCCGAAGCCGTACCTGGCGCACCAGGCGATGTTCGACGCCTCGTTCCCGCACGGCTGGTGGTACTACTTCCGGGGCTGCGGCCTCGACCGGCTCGCCGACGGGGTCGTGGAGACGATGGCCGAGTACGCGGGGCGGATCGCCTCGCCGCAGAGCGGTTTCCCGCTGTTCCAGCTGGGCGGTGCGGTCGCCCGGGTCGGCGAGGACGACACGGCGGCCGGCGGGCGGGGGCTCGGCCACATGCTCAACATCAACGGGATCACGAAGACGGCGGAGGGGTACGCCGAGGAGTGCGGGTGGGTCCGGGAGTTCTGGTCCGCGCTGGAGCCGTACCACGCGGGCGTGTACGTGAACTTCCTGATGGACGAGGGCGAGCAGCGGATCCGCCAGGCCTACGGGGCGCGGGAGCGGAAGCTGGACCGGCTGCGGGCGCTGAAGGCCGAGTGGGACCCGGGGAACGTGTTCCGCCTCAACCAGAACATCCCGCCGGCGGCCCCGACCGCCGCGTAGCCGGAGCCGGCTCCCGGCCCCGACCGCCGCCTGGGGTCTGCTGTGAAAGTGCTGGTCACAGCTTCACCGTAGGGGCGGTTCGGTGGGACCGGGGCCACCTCGTGCGGTTCAGCTGTGGACGACGCCCTGGGTGGCGGAGCCAAGCGGCCGGCCGGTGGCCGCAGGTGCCCGTCGGCGCGGCTACGGGCACTCGCGCGACGGCATGGCCAGGGTGGGTGGCGAGAGCAGAGGCCACCACCGAGCCGGAGGCACAGATGAACCAGGCCGTACCGTTCACGACCGCCGAGACCAGCGGACTGCACGACGCGCTGCGCGAGGCCGTCGCCGACGGCGCCACCCCGGGCGGGGTCGTCGTCTGCGGTACGGCGGCCGGGGAGCGTACCGTCCGGGCGGCCGGCGTCGTCTCCCCGTTCACGGGCCCCGGCACTCCCGACGCGAACACCGTCTACGACATCGCGTCCCTGACCAAGGTCACCGCCACCTGGCCGCTCGTCGGCCGTGCCGTCGACGCGGGCCTGCTGGACCTCGACACTCCCGTACGGGAGTTCCTGCCGCCCATGGACGGGCCGATGCCGAGCGGGGAGGCCACCGTGCGGCAGCTGCTCTCGCACACCTCGGGCCTGCGGGCCGCCACCCGGTTCGACCTCTACGACCTGACCGGGCGGCCCCTGCACGAGTTGATCTGCCGCGAGCTCATGGAGAACCTGCCGGGCGCCCACCGCTACATCAACCGCGGCTACATCCTCCTCGGCCTCGCGCTCGCCCACGTCCACCGGCAGCCGCTGGACGAGCTCGCCGCCGTCCTGTGGGCCGAGCTGGGCATGGCGGACACCGCGTACGGGCCCGTCGAGCAGTCGCCCCGGGTCGCGCCGACCGAGCGGCACGACGGCCACGACCGGCTCTGGGGCGCCGTCCACGACGAGAACGCGGCCGTCATGGGCGGCGTCGCCGGCCACGCCGGGGTCTTCGCGCCGGCCGCCGACCTCGCCACATACGCCGAGCGGCTGCTCGCCGGGGACGGGAGCCCGCTGGGCGGGTGGCTGCGGGCCGGTCTCGTCCCGCAGGCCGAGATCGAGCCCGGTCTGCAGCGCGGCCTGGGCTGGATCCTCGCCGCCGGCGGCACAGTGGCCTACCACCACGGTTTCACCGGTACGAGCCTCCACCTCGCTCCCGCCACCGGCCGGTACGTGGTCGTCGTCACCAACGCCGTCCACAACGGCGCCGCCTCGCGCATCCGGATCAACCCGCTGCGCGAGCGCGCCCTCAAGACCCTCGCCGCCGGCTGACCGGGCGAGTGGAAGCCGTCAGGGCCAGACCAGGCAGTACGGCTGGTGGCCCGCCTCGTGCAGGCGGTGGCTGAAGTCCTGCCACTCGTGGAGCAGCTGGTAGACGTTGAAGGCGTCGCGCGGGCCGCCGCGGTCCGGGACCGTGGACCAGATGAACGCCGCGGCGCCGACCGACTCCTCGCCGATGCCGCGCAGGGGGTCGACCACCGTCATCGGGAGCTTGACCACCGCGTAGTCGGGGTGGAGGACGACCAGCTCCAGCGGGGGGACCTTGTGCAGGGGTATGCCCTCGATGCCGGTCAGGACCATCGCGGCCACCGTCTCGGGCTTGATCTTGGTGAAGAGGCCGCCCATGCCGAGCTCGTCGCCGCCGAGCTCCTCCGGGCGCATCGTGACCGGGACCCGGGCGGCCGTCGCGCCGTCGGGCGCGCCGAAGTACTTGTAGGTCACGCCCATGCCGCGGCCCTTGGGCAGGCCGTCGGGATCCTCGAGGGGCCCGGGTACCGGATCTGCCGCGTCCGCCGCCCGGCGCCGGTGCTTGCCTCGGCGGCGGGCTTCGCGCGCCTCGCGGGCGCGCTGCGGGTCGAGGCCGTCCGTACCCTCGCCCGGTCCACCACCGCGTTGCATATCTCCACCCGACTGGTCTTGCCTGCCCCGGCCCCGCGGCCCCCGCCACGCAGCCTGATCATCATGGCAGTGACCTCCCCAGGGGCGGCGCGGTGAAACGCCCGTCCGCAAGTCAGTCGCGGCCTGATGAGACCATGGCTGGTGTGAGCTACCCGTACCCGTATGAAGCCAAAGTCTCGCAGACTCTCTTTGACCGCGCGTCCCTCGTGACGCCTGGCGGCGTGAACTCTCCTGTGCGGGCCTTCCGCGCCGTGGGTGGAACGCCCAGGTTCATGGTGTCCGGTACCGGTCCGTACCTGACCGATGCCGACGGCCGCGAGTACGTCGACCTGGTCTGCTCGTGGGGGCCGATGATTCTCGGCCACGCCCACCCGGCCGTGGTGGAGGCCATCCAGGCCGCCGTCGCCCGCGGCACCTCCTTCGGCACGCCCGGTGAGGGCGAGGTCGCGCTCGCCGAGGAGATCGTCGAGCGCATCGAGCCCGTCGAGCAGGTCCGCCTGGTGTCCTCGGGCACCGAGGCGACCATGTCGGCGATCCGGCTGGCGCGCGGCTTCACGGGCCGGGCCAAGGTCGTGAAGTTCGCCGGCTGCTACCACGGCCACGTGGACGCGCTGCTGGCCGCTGCCGGTTCCGGGCTCGCGACCTTCGCGCTGCCGGACACCCCCGGGGTGACGGGCGCGCAGGCCGGCGACACGATCGTGCTGCCGTACAACGATCTGGACGCGGTTCGGACGGCGTTCGCCGCGCACCCCGGCGAGATCGCCTGCGTGATCACCGAGGCCGCGCCCGGCAACATGGGTGTCGTGACGCCGGCCGACGGGTTCAACCAGGGGCTCGCCGACCTGTGCCGCGAGAACGGCGCGCTGTACATCTCCGACGAGGTGATGACCGGTTTCCGTACCTCCCGCGCCGGCTGGTACGGCGTCGACGGGGTCAAGCCCGACCTGATGACCTTCGGCAAGGTCATGGGCGGCGGCTTCCCGGCCGCGGCGTTCGGCGGCCGCGCCGACGTGATGGGGTACCTGGCTCCGGCGGGCCCGGTCTACCAGGCGGGCACGCTGTCGGGTAACCCGGTCGCGACCGCCGCGGGCCTCGCGCAGCTGCGGCTGCTCGACGGGGCCGCGTACGAGAAGGTCGACGCGGTCTCCGCGCAGATCCAGGGCCTGGTCACGGACGCGCTCGCCAAGGAGGGCGTCGCGCACCGGCTGCAGACCGCGTCCAACATGTTCTCCGTCTTCTTCACCGAGGACGAGGTGAAGAACTACGACGACGCCAAGAAGCAGGAGTCCTTCCGCTTCAACGGCTTCTTCCACTCGATGCTGTCGCAGGGCGTGTACCTGCCGCCGTCGGCCTTCGAGTCGTGGTTCGTCTCCACCGCCCACGACGAGCAGGCGGTCGAGCGCATCGCGGCCGCGCTGCCGGCCGCCGCCCGCGCCGCCGCGCAGGCCACCCCGGAGGGGACCGCATGAGCAGCAGCGAGATCACCGTCGTCCACCTGATGCGGCACGGCGAGGTGCACAACCCGGACGGGGTGCTGTACGGGCGCCGTTCCGGCTACCACCTCTCCGAGCTGGGCCGCGAGATGGCCGAGCGGGTCGCGGAGCACCTGCAGAACCGTGACATCACGTACGTGGTCTCCTCCCCGCTGGAGCGGGCGCAGGAGACGGCGGCGCCGGTCGCCAAGGGCCACGGCCTGGTCGTGGCGACGGACGCGCGGCTGCTGGAGGCGGAGAACGTCTTCGAGGGCAAGACCTTCGGTGTCGGGGACGGCGCGCTGCGCAAGCCCGCCAACTGGAAGCACCTGACGAACCCGTTCAAGCCGTCCTGGGGCGAGCCGTACGTGGAGCAGGTCGTCCGGATGACGAGCGCCGTCGAGGCGGCGCGCGATGCGGCCCGCGGCCACGAGGCGGTGGCGGTCAGCCACCAGCTGCCGATCTGGATCGTGCGCAGCTTCGCGGAGAAGCGCCGGCTGTGGCACGACCCGCGGCGCCGGCAGTGCACGCTGGCCTCGCTGACGTCGTTCACGTACCAGGGCGACCGGCTGGTGTCGGTGGGCTACAGCGAGCCGGCCCGGGACCTGGTCCCGGCGCATCTGCTCGCGGGGGCGAAGCCGGTGAAGGGGAAGTCGAAGGCCTTCGGCGCCTAAAAGTTCATACAAGTCCTGTCGAATTGCCGCGCGGAGCCTCGACTTCATTGAAAAGTCCGTTTATGTGACTATTCATGAGCGATGCGAAGCGCGACTTCACTCGAAGGGGGCTGCTCGGGCTCGGCGCAGCCGCGGTGGCGGCCGGGGTCGTCGGCTGCGGCGCCGACGACCGCCCGGGCCGTCCCGGCCCCGGTCCCGGCGGCTCCGGCCCGTCCGGGTCCGCGGCCCCGGCCCGGCCGATCGGTGACGGCTCCACCGCCGACTCCGGCCCGCAGCCCCGGCAGCCGGACAAGCCCGTGCCGCTCCAGCGGGGCGAGACCCCGCCACAGTTCGTGGTGTTCAGCTGGGACGGTGCGGGGGAGATCGGCAACGGCCTCTTCCCGCGCTTCCTCAAGCTCGCCAAGGACCACGGCGCGGCCATGACCTTCTTCCTCTCCGGCATCTACCTCCTGCCCGAGTCGAAGAAGGACCTCTACAAGCCGCCGAACAACCCGGCCGGGGCCTCCGACATCGGCTACCTCAAGGACGAGAACGTCCGCAACACCCTGAAATGCGTCCGCGAGGCGTGGCTGGACGGCCATGAGGTCGGGACCCACTTCAACGGCCACTTCTGCGCCGGCTCCGGCTCCGTCGCCCACTGGACCCCGGACGACTGGCAGAGCGAGATCGACCAGGCCGTGTCCTTCGTCACCAACTGGCGCACCAACACCGGCTTCACCGACCTCGAACCCCTGCCCTTCGACTACCGCAAGGAACTGGTCGGCGGCCGCACCCCCTGCCTGCTCGGCCGGGACGCCATGCTGCCGGTCGCGCAGAAGCTGGGCTGGCGCTACGACGCCTCCTCGCCCGGCGGCCTCCAGGTCTGGCCGGGGAAGAAGTCGGGCATCTGGGACCTGCCGCTGCAGTCCATGCCGTTCCCCGGGCACTCCTTCGAGGTGCTGTCGATGGACTACAACATCCTCGCCAACCAGTCGAAGAACACCACCCGGGGCGTGCCCTCCAACTACCCGGCCTGGCGCACCCAGGCCACCAGCACCTACCTCGGCGGCTTCCGGCGCGCGTACGAGACGAACCGCGCGCCGCTCTTCATCGGCAACCACTTCGAGGAATGGAACGGCGGCATCTACATGGACGCCGTCGAGGAAGCCCTCAAGGGCATGTCGGACAAAAAGGACGTACGGCTGGTCTCCTTCCGGCAGTTCGCCGACTGGCTCGACGTCCAGGACCCCAAGCTGCTCGCCCGGCTCCAGGAGCTGGCCCCGGGCCAGTCGCCGGCCGGAGGCTGGAACACGTACCTCTCTGCTGCCTGACCGGCGACCCGCCGGCTGACCGGCTGACCGGCTGACCAGCGGCTCAGTGCACCGTCGGGGGGCGGGAAAGATCCGCAAATCGCTCATGCGAAACTTTTCACATGAGAATTGGCCGTGCTCTCCTGCTCACCGCGGTGACCCTCGCGAGCGCCGTGACCCTGTCGGCGTGCGACGACGCCGGCGGCAAGCCGAACGGCTCCGCCGGCGGCAACTACGTGACCGGCACCGCCGGCATCTCCACCGTCGCCAAGAGCTCGCGCACCGAGGCACCCAAGCTCGACGGCGAGACCGTCGACGGCAAGACCCTCGACGTCACCAGCCTCAAGGGCAAGGTCGTGGTCCTCAACGTGTGGGGCTCCTGGTGCCCGCCGTGCCGCAACGAGGCCAAGTACTTCGCGCAAGTGTCGAAGGAGCTCGCCGACGCTGGCAAGGACGTCGCGTTCGTCGGCATCAACACCCGCGACAACAGTAAGCAGAACGCCGTCGCGTTCGAGGAGAACTTCGGGATCACCTACCCGAGCCTCTACGATCCGGACGGGAAGCTGATGCTCCGCTTCCCCGCGGGCACCCTCAACCCGCAGGCCATCCCCTCCACGATCGTCCTCGACAAGGAGGGCAAGATCGCCGCCCGCACCCTCGTCGCGATCAACGACGAGCAGCTGCGCTCGATGATCGACCCCGTTCTCGCGGAGCAGTGACCTCGTGGTCTCCGAGCTCCTCACCCTGGCCGCCGAGCCGACCGGCGTGAACACGACGGTCCTCGACGGGGCCCTGATGCTGGCTCTGCCCATCTCGGTCCTCGCCGGGCTGGTCTCGTTCTTCTCGCCCTGCGTGCTGCCGCTGGTCCCCGGCTACCTCTCGTACGTCACCGGCATCGGCGGGGCCGACCTCGCTGAGGCCCGGCGCGGCCGGATGCTGGCCGGGGCGAGCCTGTTCATCGCCGGTTTCACGGCCGTGTTCGTCTCCACCGGAGCGCTCTTCGGGTACTTCGGCGGGACGCTCCAGGAGAACAGGGAGATCATCTCCCGGGTCCTCGGCGGACTGGTGATCGTCCTCGGGCTGTTCTTCATGGGCCTGATCCCGGGCCTGACGATGCGGGAGTTCCGCTTCCACAAGAAGCCGACCGCGGGCCTGCTCGGCGCGCCCGTGCTCGGTGTGCTCTTCGGCGTCGGCTGGACCCCCTGCATGGGCCCGACCCTCGCCGCGGTCAACACGCTCTCCCTCGACCAGGCCAGCGCCGGCCGGGGCGCGCTGCTGACCGTCGCCTACTGTCTGGGCCTGGGCCTGCCCTTCGTCCTCGCCGCGATCGCCTTCCGCAAGGCGCTCGGCGCTTTCGGCTGGGTGAAGCAGCACTATGCATGGGTGATGCGGATCGGCGGCGGCATGCTGGTCCTGACCGGTCTGCTGCTCGTCACAGGTTTGTGGGCCAGCATCGTCAACGACATGCAGAGCTGGACCCAAGGCTTCACGGTGGGGATCTGAGGACTACACACACATGAGTACGACAGACAAGGCGTCCACCGAGGCGCCGAACCCGTCCGAGGAAGCCACGGACGCCGCAGACGCAAGCGAAGCCGCCGCCGGCGCGCAGCTGTCCACCGCCCCCGCGGAGGACACCGGCGGGCCCGTCGGCATCGGCGTGATCGGCTGGATCCGCTGGTTCTGGCGGCAGCTCACCTCCATGCGGGTGGCGCTGATCCTCCTCTTCCTGCTCTCCCTGGGCTCCATCCCGGGCTCGCTCGTCCCGCAGAACCAGGTCGACGCGATGAAGGTGGCGCAGTGGAAGAAGGACCACTCCTTCTGGGTCCCGCTCGCCGAGAAGCTCCAGCTCTTCGACGTGTACAGCTCGGTGTGGTTCTCCGCGATCTACCTGCTGCTGTTCATCTCGCTGATCGGCTGCATCGTCCCGCGCAGCTGGCAGTTCGTCGGCCAGCTCACCGGCCGCCCGCCCGGAGCCCCGAGGCGCCTCGAACGGCTGCCCGCGTACGCGACGTGGCGTACGGAGAAGGCCCCCGACGAGGTGCTCGCACACGCGAAGACCGTCCTCGGCGGCCGGCGTTTCCGTACCGAGGCCGGCACGGGCTCCGTCGCCGGCGAGAAGGGCTATCTGCGCGAGGCCGGGAACCTGGTCTTCCACGTCGCCCTGATCGTGATGCTGGTCGCGTTCGCCTGGGGCCAGCTGTTCAAGTCCGAGGGCGGCAAGCTCGTCCTGCGCGGCAAGGGCTTCGCGAACACGCTGACCCAGTACGACGACTTCAAGTACGGCAGCTTCTTCAGCCCCGACGACCTGGCGCCCTTCTCCTTCACGCTCGACAAGTTCGACGCCACCTACGAGGAGAGCGGCCCGCAGAAGGGCACCGCGCGCGACTTCAAGGCGTACGTCACCTTCAGCGACGGCCCGGACGGCGCACCGCAGAAGCGCGAGATCCAGGTCAACAAGCCGATGGAGGTCGACGGGTCCAAGGTCTACCTGCTCGGTCACGGCTACGCGCCGATCGTCTCGGTGACCGACCCGGCCGGCAAGGTGGTCTTCAAGGACGCCGTGCCGATGCTGCCCTTCGACGCGAACCTCAGCTCCTCCGGCGCGGTGAAGGTCCCGGACGGCTACAGCGACAAGGACGGCAAGAAGGAGCAGCTCGGCTTCAACGCCATGTTCGTGCCGACCTTCGCCGGTGAGGGCAAGGGCACGATGCTCTCCCAGTTCCCGGACCTGAAGTTCCCCGTCCTCGCACTGAGCGCCTACCACGGCAGCCTGGGCGTGGACGCGGGCCTGCCGCAGAACGTGTACCAGCTGAACACCTCCAAAATGCAGGAGTTCAAGGACGCCGACGGGCAGCTGTTCAAGAAGCGTCTGCTGCCCGGCGAGGCGATGGAGCTGCCGAACGGCGCGGGCACCGTGAAGTTCGAGGGCGTCGAGCGCTGGGCCACCTTCTCCGTCACCCGGCAGCCGGGCAGCGGCCTCGCCCTCGGGGGCGCGATCGCCGCCATCGGCGGCCTGGCCGCGTCGCTGTTCATCCAGCGCCGCCGGGTCTGGGTGCGCGCGGTGACCGGCAAGGACGGCGTGACCGTCGTCGAGATGGCGGGCCTCGGCCGCAGCGAGTCGGCCAAGCTCCCCGAGGAGCTGGGGCAGCTCGCCGCCACCCTCCACCAGCAGGCGCCCACGGCGCCCGACCAACCTGTCAAGGACACTGTCGAAGGGGAGCGCGGATGACGCCGCTCGCAGCCGAAGTCAACGAGAACTTGGCTCAGATCAGCAACTACCTGGTCTATTCGTCGATGGCGGTCTACACGCTCGCCTTCCTCGCCCACATCGCCGAGTGGACCTTCGGCAGCCGCAGCAAGGTGGGCCGTACGGCCGCGGCGCTGACCGCCGCCAAGGGCGCCGGGGCCGGCGACGCCCCCGCCGTCCAGGTGCGCGGCAAGGGGGGCACGGCCGTCCTCGACAGGCCGAAGGTCGTCACCCGCTCCGCCGCGGGAACCCGTGACGTCCCGGACGGCCCCGGCGCGGCCGGCGGCACCGAGAACGGCGACCTGTACGGCCGGATCGCGGTCTCGCTGACCGCGCTCGGCTTCCTCATCGAGGCGGCCGGCGTGGTCGCCCGCGCGATGTCCGTGCAGCGGGCCCCCTGGGGCAACATGTACGAGTTCTCGGTGACCTTCTCCACCGTCGCCGTCGGCGCCTACCTGCTGCTCCTGGCGCTGAAGAAGAACGTCCGCTGGCTCGGCCTGATCCTGGTCACCACGGTCCTGCTGGACCTCGGCATCGCCACCACCTGGCTCTACACCGACAGCGACCAGCTGGTCCCGGCCCTGCACTCGTACTGGCTGTGGATCCACGTCTCCACCGCGATCTTCTGCGGCGCGGTCTTCTACATCGGTGCTGCCGGCGCGGTGCTCTACCTCTTCCGCGACTCCTACGAGAGCCACCTGGAGCAGGGCCGCACGCCGGGTCGCTTCCGCTCCTCGGTGCTGGAGCGGCTGCCCTCGGCCGCCTCGCTCGACAAGTTCTCGTACCGCATCAACGCGGCCGTGTTCCCGCTGTGGACCTTCACCATCGTCGCGGGCGCGATCTGGGCGGGCGACGCCTGGGGCCGCTACTGGGGCTGGGACCCCAAGGAGGTCTGGTCCTTCGTGACCTGGGTGGCGTACGCCTGCTACCTGCACGCCCGCGCCACCGCCGGCTGGAAGGGCCGCAAGGCCGCGTACCTCGCGCTCTTCGCCTTCGCCTGCTGGATCTGGAACTACTACGGCGTGAACATCCTGCTCAGCGGCAAGCACTCGTACGCAGGCGTCTGACCCGCGGGAGTGGGACGCTGGTGGCATGGCACCCGTGAGTCATGCCACCAGTGAGAGCCGCGGCGGGAACCGCTGGCTGCTGCGCTTCGAGGCCCACGTGCCGAGCGCGTACGAGACCGTGTGGCCCGCCCTGACCACGCCCGAAGGGCTGCGCGGCTGGCTGGCCGCGGCGGACGTCCTGGAGCGCCGGCTCGGCGGGGTCGTCGCGCTGCGCTGGCTGAACGGCGGGACGACGGTCTCCGGCCACGTCACGGCCTGGGACGTCGAGCGGGTCGTGGAGTACACGGTGAGCGAGCACGGCCGGATCCGCTTCCACCTGGAGGCGGTGGGGACGGACTCGACCGTGATCCGCTTCCTGAACGAGCGGGCCGGTTCGGACGAGGACCGCCTCGACTGCCTGGCCGGCTGGCACCACCACTTCGAGCTGCTGGAATCCGCGCTGCAAGGCCATCCCGCGGACTGGTCCCGGTGGACGGACGCCCGTTGGGCGCAGCTGCGCGCCTCCTACGCGTCCTTCTCCAGGACGTAGGCGCTGCGCGCGCCCGGATCGCCGAGGAAGAAGTACAGCTCGAGCGTCTGCCGGTGGTCGCGGCGCATCTCGAAGGTCCACATGTACCGTGCGGGCGCGGCCCGCCGGTCCGCTGCGCCGCCCCTGGCCCCGGCGACGGCCGGCCCGGGCAGGTGGAGGCGGACGTGCTGGCCGTAGTTCCAGCCGGCGGGTTCGCGGCTGATCAGCTTCCAGGATCCGGAGCCGGAGAGCCGCCAGCCGTGGTCGTAGTCCCGCTCCTGCCCGTCGAGGAGGGTGACGGTGGCGCTCCCGTCGGCCCGGAAGACGACCTCGGTGCCCTCGACGCAGCGCCAGGTGCCGACGATCTCGTCGCTGCGCGCGTCGTAGACGGCCGGGACGGCGTGGTGGGTGTGCGGATTGCCGCCGGCCATGGTGAGCAGGGCGGCGACGGCGACCCCGTACGCGAGCAGATTGCGCAGGATCGTGTCGACGACCCGCGGCCCTCCGCAGTTCTCCGGCATCCGCCCATTGTTGCAGCCGCCTTGAACGTGTTCAATTGTGCGCTGCGCCACACGGGGGCGCCGCGGCGCTCAGTCCTTGTCGCGGTCGCGGTCCGTGTCGCGGTCCGTTTCCCGGTCCCGGTCCTTGTTCTTCTCGCGCTCCTCGCCGAGCGACCTCAGGAACTCCGGGTTGTCGTCGGGCGCGACCCACTGCGTCCGGCGCGCCCGGCCGCCGCCGACCGCGGACCGCTGCCTGCCCGCGAACAGCCACACCACCGGCCCGACGATCGAGAAGAGCAGGATGATGATCACCCAGACCACCTTGGGGAGGTGCTTGACCTCCTCCTCGGGGGTGTTCAGGCAGTCGATGAAGGCGTAGATGGTCAGCGCGATGATCAGCAGGAACGGCAGATAGCGCAGCACGGTGTGGGACCGACTCCCCAGCAGTGACGGGGGACCCGCCTCGGGCCCCGGTGACACTCCCAGGTTAGTCGGTGACGGATACTGGCCCCTATGGCTTACGACGATCTCCGCTCGCTGCTCCGGGCTCTGGAGCGGGAGGGCGACCTCAAGCGCATCAAGGCCGAAGTCGACCCGTACCTCGAGGTCGGGGAGATCGTCGACAGAGTGAACAAGGCGGGAGGTCCCGCCCTCCTCTTCGAGAACGTCAAGGGCTCGGCGATGCCGCTGGCCATGAACGTCTTCGGGACCGACCGCCGCCTCCTGAAGGCCCTCGGCCTCAAGTCGTACGGCGAGATCAGCGAGAAGATCGGCGGCCTGCTCAAGCCGGAGCTCCCGCAGGGATTCATCGGCGTACGCGAGGCGTTCGGCAAGCTCGGCTCGATGGTGCACGTGCCGCCGAAGAAGGTGAAGGGCGACGCCGCCCCCGTCCAGGAGGTCGTCCTCACCGGCGACGACGTCGACCTGGACCAGCTCCCGGCGCTCTTCACCTGGCCCAAGGACGGCGGGTCCTTCTTCAACCTCGGCCTCACCCACACCAAGCACCCCGAGACGGGCGTGCGCAACCTCGGCCTCTACCGCCTCCAGCGCCACGACAAGCGCACCATCGGCATGCACTGGCAGATCCACAAGGACAGCCGCAACCACTACGCGGTCGCCGCCAAGCGCGGCGAGCGGCTGCCGGTCGCGATCGCCTTCGGCTGCCCGCCGGCCGTGACGTACGCGTCGACCGCGCCGCTGCCCGGCGACATCGACGAGTACCTCTTCGCCGGGTTCGTCGCGGGCAAGCGGATCGAGATGGTCGACTGCAAGACCGTCCCGCTCCAGGTCCCGGCCAACGCCGAAGTCGTCATCGAGGGCTGGCTGGAGCCGGGCGAGATGCTGCCGGAGGGCCCCTTCGGCGACCACACCGGCTTCTACACCCCGCAGGAGCCCTTCCCGGCGCTGAAGATCGACTGCGTGACGATGCGGAAGCGTCCGCTCCTCCAGTCGATCGTCGTCGGCCGGCCGCCGACCGAGGACGGGCCGCTGGGCCGCGCGACGGAGCGCTTCTTCCTCCCGCTGCTGAAGATCATCGTCCCGGACATCGTGGACTACCACCTGCCCGAGTCGGGCGGCTTCCACAACTGCGCGATCGTCTCGATCGACAAGAAGTACCCGAAGCACGCCCAGAAGGTCATGCACGCCATCTGGGGCGCGCACATGATGTCGCTGACCAAGCTGATCATCGTGGTGGACGCCGACTGCGACGTCCACGATCTGCACGAGGTGTCCTGGCGGGCGCTCGGCAACACGGACTACTCCCGCGACCTCACGGTGGTGGAGGGCCCGGTCGACCACCTCGACCACGCTTCGTACCAGCAGTTCTGGGGCGGCAAGGCGGGCATCGACGCGACGAAGAAGCTCCCCGAGGAGGGCTACACCCGCGACGGCGGCTGGCCCGACATGGTGGAGTCCGACCCGGCCACCGCCGCGCTGGTGGACCGCCGCTGGAAGGAGTACGGACTGTGAGCACGGCCATGGGCGGACCCGCCCTCTTCATCGGTACCGACACCACGTACGTCGCCGTCGTGCGCCCGTGCCTGGACCCGGCCGACCCCGAGGTCCGCGCGGCGGCCGAGCAGGCCGGCGTCACGCCGGAGGAATTCGCGGGGCCCGGCAACGTCTGGGCACTGATGTGGGAAGCGGAGACCAGAGAGGGCGGCGGCTTCGAGCTGCCGGGCCTCAGGGACGCGGAAGCCGAGGACTTCGCCGACCGGCTCCTGGCCGAGCTCTCCTTCGAGAGCGGCCCGTTCATCGTCGGGGCGGGCGAGGTGCTGCGCCTCCAGGCCTACCCGGGCGAGGGCGGCGAGGACTGCCGCTTCGTGTGCACCGTCACCCCGCCCGAGGGCGAGGAGCTGTCCCCGGTCACGCTGGAGATCCCGTCCCTGGACGCGGACGCGCTCCGCGCCGACATCGAAGACTTCCGGAGAGCCCTCGCATGACCACCGCTGACGGAGTCATCGGCCCCGGCCCCGCGCCGCAGGCACCCGGCAGGGTGAAGGCGTTCCTGCGGCTCGTGATGATCGAGCACTCGGTCTTCGCGCTGCCGTTCGCGTACATCGCGGCGCTCACGGCCATGTTCCAGCTCGACCGGACCATGCACTGGGCCGAGCTGCTGCTCGTCACCGTCTGCATGGTGGGGCTGCGCACCTTCGCGATGGCCGCGAACCGGATCATCGACCGGGAGATCGACGCGCGGAACCCGCGTACGGCCGGGCGCGAGCTCGTCACGGGCGCCGTGTCCGTACGGTCGGCCTGGACCGGCGCCGGGATCGCGCTGGCCGTGTTCCTCGGCTCGGCTGCGCTGCTGAACCCGCTCTGCCTGGCGCTGGCGCCGGTCGCGGTGATCCCGATGGTGGTGTACCCGTACGGCAAGCGGTTCACGAACTTCCCGCACGCCATCCTGGGCCTGGCCCAGGCGATCGGGCCGGTCGGGGCGTGGCTGGCGATCACCGGCGAGTGGTCCTGGGACGCGGTGATCCTGGGCCTGGCCGTGGGCGTGTGGATCGGCGGCTTCGACCTGATCTTCGCCTGCCAGGACGTGGCCGCGGACCGCGCGGACGGCGTCAAGTCCGTCCCGGCGCGGTTCGGTGTCCCGGCGGCCCTGTGGGGCGCGCGGGGCGCGCACGCGGTGACGACGGCCCTGCTGGCGTGGTACGCCGTGGCGACGGACGCCGGCCCGCTGTTCTGGTGCGGCCTGCTGATCGTGGTCGCGGCCTTCCTCTACGAGCACACGATCGTGAAGCCGCACGACCTGTCCCGCCTGAACCGCGCCTTCTTCACGGTGAACGGTTTCATCGGGATGGCGCTCTTCGTCTGCGCCCTGGCGGACCTGGTGGCCCGCGGCCTGACGCTGTAACCCGATGGTGTGGCCGCCGCCGAAACCCGTGGTTCGGAGTCCGACCCGGTGAGTAGCGTCCGGCCTACCATCGAGTGCATGGACAGGGAGGCCGACGTGACCGTCTCGGACAGCGACCGCCTGCACTCACAGCTCAGCCGGTTCGAGGACATGTTCCCCGGGTACCGGATGGAGATTGTCGAGGGCGCCATCGTGATGAGTCCGCTCAAGCCGCACCACGGCCGGACCATTCGTCTGCTGTGGAACGATCTGGAGGCCCAGCTGGGCCCGGAATGGGGCTTCCTCAGCGACGTCGCGATTCCCTTCGACGGCGAGAACGAGTTCTGTCCCGACCTGGCCGTGGTGCCCGCGGTCGAGGCGGACAAGAACCTCAGCGCGTACCCGCCCGATCTGGTGGAGCTGGCTGTCGAGGTGGTCTCCCGCGGCAGCATCCGCAACGACTACGAGATCAAGGACCGCGCCTATGCCCGCCGCGGGATCCCGCACTACCTGATCTTCGACCCGTACAAGGCGCAGTGCGTGACCCTGTGGAACCCCGGTCCGGAGGGCTACCTCGGGCGGGACGTGATTCCGTACGGCGGGGCGGTCGTCGTCGAGACGGGCATCGGAAAGATCTCCGTGGACACCTCGGCCTTGCCCGTGGACCCGGGTGGAACCGCCCCTTAGGCCTTACCCCTGAGTGGTCCGACGGCCGAGGAGGAACGCGCCGGCCACGCCCGTCAGGAGGCCGAAGAGGTGGCCCTGCCAGCTGACCGTGGTGTTCGTCGGCAGGATGCCGGTGACGATCCCGGCGCCCCAGTACGCGGCGATCGCGACGCCGACCAGCACCCCCAGCACCCGCCGCTCCACGAACCCGCGGACCAGCAGATAGCCGAAGAGCCCGAACACCAGCCCCGAGGCCCCGGCCGTGACGGTGTTCGACGCGGAAACCAGCCACACCCCGAGGCCGTCCACGAGCACGACCACCGCGCACAGCACGAGGAACCGTCGGATCCCGCTCAACGCGGCGACGAACCCCAGCACCAGCAGCGGCACGCTGTTGGACGCCACGTGGTCGAAGCCGAAGTGGAGGAACGGGGACAGCGGGATCCCGGTCAGTCCGTCGGCGGTGCGCGGGACGATGCCGTACGCGTCGAGCGCGTGCCCGGTGGCCAGGTCGACCACCTCGATCAGCCACAGCAGGCCCACCCAGCCCAGCATCAGCTTCCCGGCGGCCTTGGCCCGTTCGGCCTGGCTCCACTCCTCCAGGTGCATCTCGGCCATGTCTCGATCCCCCTGCCCGTCGACCACCCGTCGACGCTGAGGTCACCTTACTCAGCGTCGTTTTGCAGTGGCCGGATAGTCTCGGAGCTATGACTGACGGCAAGCGCACCCCGTGGGTGGTAGGGGTTTCCGGGGCGTCCGGGACGCCGTACGCGGCGGCGGTGGTCCGCGGACTGCTGGCGGCGGGGGAGGGCGTGGACCTGGTGGTCAGCCGGGCCTCGCGGCTGACCCTGTTGGACGAGACCGGGATCGCCTTCCGCGACGCGCACTGGCGCGACGATCTCGCCGCCTGGCTCGAGCACGGGGCGGACGGCAAGCCCGCGACCTTCGCCCGGCCGGAACTGGACGACGTCCGCTACTGGGGCGCCGGCGACCTGGCCGCCGGGCCGAGCTCGGGCTCGTACCCCGTGAAGGGGATGCTGATCGTGCCGGCGTCCACGGCCTGTGTGGCGGGGGTGGCGCTCGGACTGTCGAAGGACCTGCTCCAGCGCGTCGCGAGCGTGACGCTCAAGGAGCGGCGCCGGCTGGTGGTCGCGGTGCGGGAGACCCCGCTGAACGGGCAGACGCTGCGGCATCTGGTGGCGCTGGACGAGGCGGGCGCAGTGGTGCTGCCCGCCTCTCCGGCGTTCTATGCGGGTGCGACGCACATCCAGGACCTGGTGGATTTCGTCGCGGGGCGGGTGCTCGACGCGGCAGGGGTGCCGCACGAGCTGTACCGCCGGTGGGAGGGGGAGCTCGGTGGCTCCCGCCCCCGGGAGGCAAGCAGTGACTAGCGCTTCTTCGCCGTGCTCGGCTTGCGGGTCCGGTCGACGCGGTGGGCGGCGGCGGGCTGGTCGGTGCGGGATCGGTTGGCCAGCTCCTGGAGCTGTCGCATGTGCGCGTAGGCCATCTCGATCGTGTACACGGTGAACCACTCCTGATGTCGTCAGATCTGCGAGATCATCGCCGATCTGTTGAAAGATTCACAGGGTGTTGACCCTGTGCGCCTTTGATTCTATACGTAAACTTGCGGGATCGCCGAATAATGGAAGGCTCCAGGTATATGGACGCGGTGGATAGGCAGCTCATCCAGGCACTCCGGGAGAACGGACGTGCCTCGTACGCGGAGCTGGGCCGGCTCGTGGGCCTCTCCGGCCCCAGCGTCACCGACCGGATCAACCGGCTCGAGTCGGCCGGCGTGATCACCGGCTACCGCGCGACCGTCGACGCGGCCTCGCTCGGCCTCGGCGTCACGGCGCTGATCGGCATCTCCCTCTCCGACGCCGCGGACCACGAGGACGTGGCCCGCCGGCTGCGCGACCTGGCGGAGATCGAGGACTGCTGGTTCATCGCCGGCGACGACTCGTACATGCTCAAGGTGCGGGCCGGGGACGTGGACGGGCTGGAGCGGATCATCCGCAAGCTCTCCAGCACCAAGGGCGTCTCCCGCACCCGTACCACCATCGTGCTCTCCACCAAGTGGGAGAACCGGGTCGGGGACCTGCCCGAGGAGCGCTAAGAGTACGGTGGGTGGCGGTTTGCAGGCAGGACGGGACGCGTAGAGGAGACGACCGGGATGACCGGAATGGACGCTGGGCTCAAGCGCGAGCTGGAGGAGAAGGTCCGCTCCGGCGAGCGGCTGACGCGTGAGGACGGTATCGCCCTCTACGAGTCCGACGACCTGGCCTGGCTGGGCGGCCTCGCCCACGAGGTGCGCATGCGCAAGAACGGCGACGTCGTCCACTTCAACGTGAACCGCCACCTCAACATGACGAACGTGTGCACCGCTTCGTGCGCCTACTGCTCGTTCCAGCGCAAGCCGGGCGAGAAGGACGCGTACACGATGCGCATCGAGGAGGCCGTGCGCCTGGCCAAGGCCATGGAGAACGAGAACCTCACCGAGCTGCACATCGTCAACGGCCTGCACCCCAGCCTGCCGTGGCGGTACTACCCGCGCTCCCTCTCCGCGCTGAAGGAGGCGCTGCCGAACGTCTCGCTGAAGGCGTTCACGGCGACCGAGATCCACCACTTCGAGACGATCTCCGGGATGTCGGCCTCCGACATCCTGGACGAGCTGATCGAGGCCGGTCTGGAGTCGCTCACCGGCGGCGGCGCGGAGATCTTCGACTGGGAGGTCCGCCAGCACATCGTCGACCACCGCACCCACTGGGAGGACTGGTCGCGCATCCACCGGCTCGCGCACGAGAAGGGTCTCAAGACCCCGAGCACGATGCTGTACGGGCACATCGAGGAGCCGCGCCACCGCGTGGACCACGTGCTGCGGCTGCGCGAGCTCCAGGACGAGACCGGCGGCTTCCAGGTCTTCATCCCGCTGCGCTACCAGCACGACTTCGTGGACATGCAGGACGGCAAGGTCCGCAACAAGCTCCAGGCGCGGACGACGATGGCGACGGGCGCGGAGGCGCTGAAGACCTTCGCCGTCTCGCGGCTGCTGTTCGACAACGTGCCGCACGTCAAGGTGTTCTGGGTGATGCACGGCGTGCAGACCGCCCAGCTGGCGCTGCAGCACGGTGCGGACGACATGGACGGCTCGGTCGTCGAGTACAAGATCACGCACGACGCGGACAACTACGGCACGCCGAACAAGCTCGGCCGTGACGACCTGCTCGAGCTGATCCGCGAGGCGGGCTTCCGCCCGGTCGAGCGGAACACGCGCTACGAGATCATCCGCGAGTACCCCGGCCCGGACGCCTCCCTGCGCGAGACCCCGCAGGCGATGCGCGTCTGACGCGCCCGAAGGCTTGGCCAACGGCCTGAAGAGCCCCGGTCCCACGAGGACCGGGGCTCTCCGCGTGTCGGTGGCCTTTTCCGTTGCCGAGGCAGCCGGTAATAGATAATCTCCATCCATGACCCTTACCTTTACGGTCGACCCGGTCGTCGACCCCGCGCTGCGCGACGGCGTCGCCGCACTCTGGACCGAGGTCTCCAACGCCGGAGGCGCGGTCGGATTCGTGCCGCCCGTCACCGCCGAGGACATCCGGCCCGAGCTGGTCAAGCACCTCGTCGCGATGGCCGAGGGGCGCCACCGGCTGGTCGTCGGCCGTGATGCGGACGGGCGGGTGCTGGCCGCCGCGGTCCTCGCGTTCAACACGCACCGGTTGCAGACGCACTGGGTCTGGGCCTACACCGTGATGGTCAGCCCAGGCCTCCAGGGGCAGGGCGCCGGCCGGGCGCTGATGGCGGCCGTCGCCGACGCCGCGCGCTCCTTCGAGGGCATCGAGGCGATCCGGCTCAGCTGCCGCGGCGGGATGGGCCTGGAGCACTTCTACGCGGCCTGCGGCTACAAGGAGGTCGGCCGGATCCCGGACGCCATCCGGGTGGCCCCGGGCGACGACCGCGACGACGTCACGATGCTGCTGCCGCTGCACTGACCGACCCCCGGCGGGTTTGTCCGTACCTGCGGCGTGCTTCACTGGACGGGCACCTGACGACGTACCGACGTACCGACGAGAGAGAAGGGGTCACCGTGTCCCTCAAGCCGAGCGCAACGATCCGCTACACCGCGATGCGCCTGGGCATCTTCGTCGGATGCCTCGTCCTGGTCTCCGTCCTGGTCAACGTGGGCTGGGTGCCCGCCGGTCTCGGCGACGCCAACCCCGCCTGGGTCGTGCTGCTCGCCCTCGTGATCTCCGCGCCGCTGTCCTTCGTGCTCCTGCGCAAGCAGCGTGACGAGATGTCCACGCAGATCTCCGGACGCGTCGCGGGTGCGAAGGAGCGGCTCGCCGCGAACCGCTCCCAGGAGGACGCGGCCGACGACGCCGCCCGCGCGTAGTTAGCTCCGTCACACACCAAAACGCACCGAACCGCCCCAGCACCGGGAACTTCCCTCGTGCGCTGGGGCGGTTCGGCGTTTCGGGGGGCTCCTGGCGGCCCCCTGTCTCAAAGTGCACCTTTGAGATCCTCAAAGGGAAAGTGTTAGCGTGTTAAACATGTTGACCACAGTTGCGCATGAAATGACCACGGGTGTCCTGCTCGTGGCGCGCCTGCACGTCGACCTCTGCCGCCGCGTGTCCGCGGCCTGTTGTGGCTGTCGCTGAGTCCGCGCCGTTCCACCTTCCCCACTTTCTTTGCGCATCACCCCCGGAGTGTGTCCGTGTCCGCGACCCCTCAGGCCCCCGCCAAGGCCTCTTTCAAGTTCCCGTTCTGGGCCCAGATCGTCACCGGCCTCGTGCTCGGTGTCCTGTTCGGCTGGCTCGCCCGCAGCCAGGACGTCAGCTGGCTCGCCAAGACCCTCGAGCAGATCGGCGACATCTTCGTCCAGCTGCTGAAGCTGGCCGTGGCCCCCCTCGTCTTCTTCGCGATCCTGGTGTCCATCACCAACCTGCGGAAGGTGAACAACGCCGCCCGCCTCGCCTCGCGCACGCTGCTCTGGTTCATGATCACCTCGCTGATCGCGGTCGGCATCGGCCTCGCGATCGGCCTGCTGACCAACCCGGGCGCCGGCACCGGCCTCACCCCGCAGGACGGCAAGCTCCCCAAGCGCACCGGCTCCTGGCTCGACTTCCTGACCGGCATCGTCCCGAAGGACGTCATCACGCCGTTCACCGAGCTGAACGTGCTCCAGATCGTCTTCCTGGCCGCCGTCGCCGGGATCGCCGCCCTCCAGCTCGGCAACAAGGCGCAGCCGCTCCTGAACGTCGCCGAGTCGGTCCTGGAGCTGCTCCAGAAGGCCCTGTGGTGGGTCATCCGCCTCGCCCCGATCGGCACCGTCGGCCTGATCGGCACCGCGATCGCCTCGTACGGCTGGGAACTCATCGGCAAGTACGCGACCTTCACCGCGGACGTGTACATCGGCTCGGCGCTCGTGATGTTCGGCGTGTACCCGCTGCTCCTCGCGACGGTCGCCAAGGTCAACCCGATCCAGTTCTTCAAGGGCGCCTGGCCCGCGATCCAGCTGGCCTTCGTCTCCCGCTCGTCGGTCGGCACCATGCCGGTCACCCAGAAGGTCACCGAGCGCCTCGGCGTCCCGAAGGAGTACGCCTCCTTCGCCGTCCCGTTCGGCGCCACCACCAAGATGGACGGCTGCGCCGCGATCTACCCGGCGCTCGCAGCGATCTTCATCGCGCAGATCTTCGACGTCCAGCTGACGATCACCGACTACCTGCTGATCGCCTTCGTCTCGGTCGTCGGCTCGGCCGCCACGGCCGGCCTGACCGGCGCCACGGTCATGCTGACGCTGACCCTCTCCACCCTGGGCCTGCCCCTGGAGGGCGTCGGCCTGCTGATGGCGATCGACCCGATCCTGGACATGATGCGCACCGCCACCAACGTCGCCGGCCAGGCGCTGGTCCCGGTCGTGGTCGCGGCCCGCGAGGGAATCCTGGACAAGAAGGCCTACGAGGCCGCCTCGTCCTCCCCGCTGGACGAGCCCGCCGCGGTCCCCGTCCCCGCCTGACCGTCCCCACCCCGCAGCCCCCGCCCCCGTCAGGGCGGGGGCTGCGGTGCGTTCAGCCCAGCGTCTCGCCGCGGATGAAGGCGGTCACGCCGAGGATGAGCGGCGGGGCCAGCCACCACAGGCCCATGGTGCGGCGGACGTTCGGGATGAGCGTGATCAGCAGGCCCAGCACGCTCAGCGACATGGAGATCAGGCACATCGCGCTGACGCCCGCGTAGCCCTGGTCGTCCCACTCGCCCTGCGGCCCGGCGTACAGGGCCGCGAACACGGCGACGGCGTTCAGGAGGTGGATCAGGCCCAGGGGGACGCCCAGCACCCACTGGAGGCAGCCCCGGTCTTCGGGCAGGTCGATGCTCTCGCGCCCGCTCCCGTACGTCATTGCATTGCCTTCTTCACGTTGCCGAGGTTGTTCCGGAAATCATCGCCGTAGTCCTGGGCCTTCTTCGACTCCCAGTACGGGCCGCCGTTGTAGCGGGCGGCGATCTCCTGCATCTGAGCCTCGGTCAGCTGGTCCGCCGGGACGTTCGCACAGCCGGTCTCCTCCTTGATCTGGGCCAGGAAGCCCGCGGCTATGAACGCGTTCTGCTTGGGGTCCTGGAGCGCCGACTTCACCACGTTGCGCTGCTGGTCCGTGAGGTTCTCCGGGTCGTAGCCCAGGACCTCCGCCCCGCGCCGCAGCTGGACCGCGATCGGGCCGAAGGAGGTCTCGTCCGGCTTGCCGCCCGCCCGGTCCGGCAGGTTCTCGGCCGTGATCGGGCTCAGGCCCCACGGGGCGTCCGCCGCCTGGCGGAAGAAGTCCACGCCGTCGTCGAAGATCCCCGGCTGTCCGCCGACCTCCTTCCAGGCGATGCCGGCGACCATCTCCTCCGGCAGCCCCGCCCGCTGCGCGGCCGCCCGCAGGATCTCCTTGTTGTTGCGGATCCACTCCGCCCGCCCCTCGTCCGACTGCGGCGGGTCCCAGTAGTTGTCGTCCGCCTCCGGCAGCCCCGCCACCCGCATCCTGATGTCGCGCAGCTCGGGGGAGACCGGCTCGTTCCCGACCGGGCCCGTCATCTCCTTCTTCGGGCCGCTGCCGGGCAGGTGCGTCAGGGGGTTGGTCCGGGCCTCCGCCGCCTCGCGGCGGATGTCGGCCATCGCCGCGTAGACGTCGACCCCGCCGCCGCCACCGCCGGCACCGCTCTTCACCTTGAACTCGGGCAGCAGCTCGTACGCCTGCTTCAGCGCGTGCACGCACACGCTGCGCGCCTCCTGCTCGGCCGTCTTGGCCTGGTGGAAGCTGCCGCCCGCGTCGTCGTGGAGCCGGTTCGCCTCCTCGCGGATGTCGTCCACGTCCATGGTCAGCTCGGCGAAGAAGTCCATGACCCCGGTCGTCGCCCGCATGTCCTCCCACTGGCGCATCGGCTCCGCCTCTTGCGCCGTCCGCGTGATCGCCGTGCCCTTCGTGGCGATGAGCGCCGCGAGCTTGCGCTCGGTGCGCTTGCCGTTCCCGTAGTGCGACTTGGCGGTCGTCAGGGCCGCCGCGTACGCGTGCAGCGCGCTCGAGGCCTTGTCGTACCCCTCGGCCATGTGCAGCACGAGCTGCCGGGCCTCCGACAGGCGGTCGGTGTACGTGTGGCTGCCGTCGCTCTGCCATTGCGTACCGGTCTCCGCGCGCCGCGCGGGCTCCTCGGCCTGCACCAGCAGATCGCGCAGCCGCTTGAACTCGGCGGCGTTGCGTTCCACCAGCGCAGGGTTGCACTCCTCCAGGAACTCGACGTCCTTGCGGTGGCTCAGGCTCACTTCGACTCCGGCTTCACGTACTGGCCGCCGTCGAGGATGCCGTTGAGGAAATTGCGTGCCGTCCCGTCGTCCACCTGGGCGAAACTGGTTCCGGTGGTCTTGAGCTTGGTGGCCAGGGCGGCGAACAGGTTGATCGTGTCCTTGAACTGGTCGTCGGCGAAGCGGGCGAAGCGCAGCGCTTCCGCCGAGACGTCCGCGTGGGCCCGCGGCGCGCGGGCCATGGTGCCGGCGTCGCCGTCGGGCCGGCCCTCGTGGAGGAGCGCGGCGATCTCGATCAGCAGGTTGGCGTTGCCGTTGATGGACTGGGCCCCGGCGACGAGGCTCCCGGCCGGGCTGCCCGGGGCGCCCGCCTCGGCGGGCACGTGGTTGAGGCGCATGGCGGGCGACTGCTGCGCGAGTACGGCGGCCTTGTGCTGAGCCCATTCCGTGTCGAACGACATGTGTCCCCTGGGTAGTTGATAACCGGACATGACCAGAATTGATTGATCATGTTCATCTGGGACGCGGAATGAGCGCGTACGGTTCCGAGCAGGGGAAGTGGCTGCCCGTTGCCCCGGCCGCAACGGCCGAACCGGCGTCACGCCCGGGGCAACGAGCCGCCCCCGCTAGGGGTGTCGTCAAAGTCCCGTCTGGCCGCCCTCACGGGCGGACGACGCTACTTAGACGACACCCCCTAGGCGGGCTGCTCCGGCTCGGTGGCGGTGATCACCGCGAAGGTCCCGCCCTGGGAGTCGGCGAGGACCGCCATCCGCCCGGCCGCCATGTCGAATGCCGGGGCCATGACGCTGCCGCCGGCCCGCTCCGCGGCCGCCTGGATGCTGTCGACGTCGTCGACGTGGAAGTACGGCAGCCAGTGCGGCGGAACCCCGGCCGGCAGGGCGGAGAGGTCCATCATCCCGCCGACCGCGCGCTCGCCGACCTTGAACTCCTTGTACCCCTCGGCGCCCGGCATCTGCGACGGGACCGTGGTGACCGGCAGTACGGTCGAGTAGAACGCGGCGGCGGCGTCGGTGTCGCCGGTGTTCAGCTCGTTCCAGATCAGCGCGCCGTGCTCGTTGACGATGCCCGCGCCGGGGAAGGTCCCGTACTGCCACAGGCCGACCACGGCGCCGGTCGGGTCGGTGATGACGGCCATCCGCCCGAGGTCCATGACGTCCATCGCGCCCATCATCACCGAGCCGCCCGCGTCGGTGACCGCCTTGAGGGTGGCGTCGACGTCGTTGGTGGCCAGGTACGTGGTCCACGCGGTCGGCGGCATCGGGTCCGGCACCGTCCCGTCGGGGTTCATCGCCTTCATGATCCCGGCCACCGGCTTGCCCTTGAGGGTGCAGACGGAGTAGCCGCCGGTCTCCGGCGGGCCGACCTCCCCCTGCCAGCCGAAGAGGTCGCGGTAGAAGTCGAGGGCGGCCTGCTGGTCGGGGACCATCAGGTCGATCCAGCAGGGGGTACCGGCCTGGTAGGGGCCGTTCATTTCGGGCACGGATGCCTCCGGGGCTACCGATGAGAGTTGGACGGCCCGTCCCTACCCCGCTCGCGCGGCCCGAATCGGGCCGTACGGATGAATGTGCGACTCCTCGGCTATGGTCGGCCGCTGTTGATCAACTGACTCTGTACGGGGGCATGGTGACGGTACGAGAGATACGCGCGGCGGCGCAGATGATCGGACGGCGCAACGCACTGCGCTACCTGGCGATCGGGGTCGGCGCCTCGCTGGTCGCGGCGTGCGGCGGCAAGGACAAGACCCCGGCCGCGGCCCCGGCCTCCGGGGGCGCGGCCGCATCGTCCTCGGCGCGGGCCTCGGCCTCGGCCTCGGCGGCTGCGAGTGGCGGGGCCGCCCCCTCCCCGTCCGCCCCGGCGCCGACCGCCTCCAGCGTGGTGACCCGGGCCTTCGACGCCTTCATCAAGGGCGACTGGCACATCGAGTCGACCACGCCGAACGGCGAGACCGTGAAGGGGACCGGCACCGTGAACGCGGACGGCGGCGGGAACTCCGGCTGGACCATCACCTGGACCGGCGGCCCCGAGCCCGTCACCTGGCACGGAGGCTGGCTGCACCGTGGCGGCCACCTGGTCCTCGACGTGTACGAGGCCCCCAAGGGCGTGAGCCGGCTGACCGGTGGCCAGGCACTCACCGTTCCGAACGAGGTCGGGGACGACGTCTCGCTCACCTTCCCCTGGCAGCCCCCGGGCCACGGGGACACGAGCGACGGCCAGGTGCTGAAGGTGACGTACAAGAACAACGTGCTGCGGATCGTCCACAGCGAGAGCGGGCACAGCGAGTCGGTGCACGTCTGCACCCGCGCCTAGGGTCGTCGTCAGATGCCGGACGCGTGGGCCACGAACCCGGCCCACGCGTGCGGCCCGAAGGCCAGGTGGTCACGCTGGATGTCCTTGGAGTCCCGGACCAGGACGGCGCGGGGGGTGTTGGCCACCTCGACGCAGTCGTCACCCTCGCTGCTGTCGCTGTAGCTGCTCTTGAACCAGGCGACCTCGACGCAGTCGTTACCGTCGCTGCTGCTGTGGCTGCTCTTGAACCAGTCCAACTCGGGGTGGTGGATCATGTTTCTCCCAGCAGTTCCTCGATGAAGGCCCTCGACTCTCGGGGCGTGAGCGCCTGAGCTCGGATGATGCCATAGCGCAGCTCAAGGATCCGGATCTCCTTCGGGTCGGAGACCGTCCGTCCGTAGAACGCCCCGTCCGATCGTCCGACCGCTGAGCCGTCGGCGAACTTCAACACCTGGATCCGGCCGCCCATGCCTGCGTGTTCCTCGCAGTCGGTTGGCATCACCTGGAACTCTACGTTCGGCAACTGGATGACCTCCAAGAGGTGTTCGAGCTGTCGGCGCAGCACCATTGTGCCTCCGATGGGGCGGGTGAGAGTGACCTGCTCTTGGACGAAGTTGAGCGCCGGGGCGGGGGTGCGCCCGAAGATCGACTGCCGAGCCATCCGACCAGCCAGGTTCCGGTCCAACTCGTCCTGCGAGTACGCGGGCCGCCGCATCCTGAACAATGCCGCTGCGTACTCTTCCGTCTGCAACAACCCATGAAGGTTGTGGCTGCCGTAGGCGGCGACTTCGACTGCCTTCCCCTCCATCTTCGCCAGGGCGCGGATCTTCTTTGGGTAGCGGACCTGTTCCAGGTCGACCTTCATGGCGGAGATCTTGCCGCCTGCATTCAGTACCTTGTCGGCCCTGTCCAGGTACTCGGGGCGGGGGATGCGTTTGCCCGCCTCGACCTTGCGTACCTGATCTTCCCCGTACTGGATGGCCGCCCCGAAGTCGGCCGCCCGCATTCCGGCCGACTCTCGCCAGGCTTTGAGCTGGCGGCCCAGCGCGGCGAGCACCGCCACGCCTTGTTCGTCCTCCGGGTCTACGTCCCAGCCGGGTTCTTCCGTACCGTCATTGTTGTCCACACTCATTGCGCGCCCACTTCCGACGAGCCGATGTCCTCAGCGCCCCGTACCCGTGAGGTCGGTCCGGACAGCCGCGACAGCACTGGACAAGCACCGGACAAACGCGGGACGTACGGGCGGTGTTGGTTCCCACGGTACGCACGAGCGGCCACGCTGAGTGACGTGATTCCTCAACTCGTCGACTTTCACGTCCAGCTGTCCGCGACCCCGCGCGGGGCTCGACTCGGGCGCGTGCTCGCCATCGAACAACTCCGGGCCTGGGGGCTGCCCTTGGAGGTGCCGGGGCAGATCATCGCGGAGCTCTCCGCCAACGCCATCACCCACGGCCGCGTGCCCGGGCGGGACTTCCGGCTCGCCCTCACCGTCACTCCCCGCACGCTGCTCATCGAGGTGGCGGACACCCGGGGCGACCGGATCCCGCAGATCCACGACGCGGGGCGCGGGCTCGTACTCGTCGAAGCGCTCGCGGACCGTTGGGGCGTACGGGAGGGGCCGGTTCCGTGCAAGGTGGTGTGGGCGGAGGTCTCGCTCGAAGCCGTGTCGCGGGCTGCCGCGATCCGGCGGGCTTAGACGCATAAAGACCTAAAGAACCGGGGGAAAGAACCCACCAACCCCACCCCACCGGCCCCGTCGCTCGGTCGGGTGAACTGTGCCAACTGGGCTGGATTTCGGGGTGGTTGGCGGGCATATGCTCGCCCCGACAACCGCAGACATGAGACGGCCCCCGGCGGGACTGCAATCCCGGTCGAGGGCCTGACCAAGCAGGAAGACTCAACCTTCCCCATGGCTCTTGAGCACCCTAGCGCGCCCTCGCGCGCCTCGTCCCGAGTTCTTGCCGGGACCCCCCGATCCGGTGTCATCCACGTCAACACGTGGCATGCGAGTCACTACACCGTGGTCGGCAACCACCTCCTCCAGCACCGCGAGCTGTCGGCGACGGCGATCGGGGTCGCGGCGTACATCCAGTCGCTGCCCGACGGGGCCCCGGTGGGCATCAGGGCGCTCACCGAACGGTTCCCGGAGGGCGAGATCCGCATCAGCGCGGCCCTGCGGGAGTTGGAGCGGTTCGGCTACCTGGAACGGCGGCGCGAGCGGCTGGACACCGGGCGCGTGGTGACCCGTACGTACTCGTACAACAAGCCGGGGGCCCCGTCGGAAGGGCCTCCGCCGCCGGACCGCGAGCCCGTACCGGAGCCGGAGCCGGAGCCGGAGCCGGAGGAAACCCCGGAGCCCGAACCGGAGCCTGCGCCCCCGCCCCCGCCTCCGGCGGAGGAGCTGCACCCGGGGGCGGCGGACCTCCTCGCCGGGTTGCGGCGCTACGACCCACGCCTCCTGCTGGCCGAGCGCGACGTACAGCGGCTCGCGCCGAAGGTCTCGGTCTGGCTGGAGCGCGGGGCGGACCCCGAGGCCATCGGGCTGACCCTGACCGGGAACCTCCCCGAGCCGATGCGCAGCCCCGCGTCCGTACTCGCGTACCGGCTCGAGGCGCTGCTCCCGCCGCGCCTGCCGGCGGCCCCGGCGGCGAGGCCGGTCAGACGGCCGGACCCGTTCCAGACCTGCGACGGCTGCGACCGCGCCTTCCGCGCCCCGCACCCGGGCGGCCGCTGCCGCGACTGCCCGCCACCCGAGGCGCGCGAGGCGGCCTGACGGGAGCGCAGGAGCCCGGAGCCACCCGAGCTGAGGCATGAAGGCGGAGCCCGGCCTTCCTGCACGGCCGGGCTCCGTCTCTTGTCGCCGACTACGCGTGCGGCGCCTGCTTCTTCCCGTCCGCCTTGTCGTTGTCGTCCTCGGGCTTGATCTTGGTGGACGTGGTGTCCTTGTTGTTGTCCTTGCGCGGGTCGGCATCGTCGCCGTACACCGTGGCGGTGTTCTTCACGGTGGTGGGCTTCGAGACGTTCGCCGCGGTGCCGGTCACCTTGATCTCCACGTGGTCGCCCTCCGGGAGGGGACCACCCGTGCAGGAGAGGAGGCCGTCGGTGATCTCGCAGCCCTCCGTCGACGTGGTGGGCGAAAGGATCTTCGCCGGGATGTCGTCGGTGAGCGACCAGCCGGAGGAGTCGCCCTTTTCGTTCCTCACGGTGATGCGGTAGCTGACCTTGTTGCCCGCCGTGACGCTCTTGGGGCTGTGCTTGCGCACCGACAGGTCCGCCGACGAGTCGAGGAAGCACGAAGTGGCGTCGAGGTTCGTCGCCGGGGTCGTGGTCTGCGTCGACAGCACGGTGAACCTGGGGTTGGAGCCGGCCGCGTTCTTCACGCGGACGCGGATGAGCTGACCCGAGTTGCGGAAGAAGCCGAGGTCGCCGTTGCCGTACGTGAAGACGCCGCCGAAGTCCTCGCCACCCGGGAGCACACCCGGGAAGAAGTCCACGCTCTCGTTGGCGATGTCGACCCGCGTGATGGCGCCCGCGTCCGTCGAGCCCCACAGGAATCCGTCGCGGAACGCGATGTCGAAGACGTCGAGTGTCGGGTCGGCCAGCTCGGGGACGTTGATGACCCCCGACACCGAGCGGCTGGTGACGTCGATCCGGTAGATCTCGCCCGTGTTGTCGGCCAGGACGTAGTAGTTGCCGTCGTCGTCGAACGTTCCGGAGATGTAGAGGGCGGGCGGCAGACCGTCGATGGCACCGAGGTCGGTGAAGTCACCGTTGCGGTCGAAGCGGACCAGGTTGTTGGTCGTGGTGCCGAACGTGACCCCGTAGAGGAAGCGGTCGTGCGGGTTCACTCCGATGGCGTTGTAGAGGAATGGCGTCGGGGCGCCCAGCGGCGTGAACCGGACCGTTCCCGGACCCCTGTCGGCGGTGTACAGCTGGTCCGGGTCACCGAAGGAGGCGTAGACCTTCCCGTCGCACTCGACGGGATCCCCCTCGTGCTGCCGCTGCGCGGCGGCCACCGCGGGGGCCGGGACGGCGCCGGCCGGTGACGCCACCGTGCCGGAGGCGAGACCGGCGACGATGCCCATCGCGCCGAGCGCGGTCAGCGCGCGCAGCCGCCGCTTTCGGGTGTTCGGTCCACTTGTTCCACGACTCACGAACATGCACCTTTCGCTGCTGAGGGCAGACGAGGCCGCACGAAGCAGCCCCCTGGCTCTGTGGCGGTAGTGACGACGAGACACAGGTCAGCACAGGGGGCGTCGGGCAGGCCGTCACGGCTCGGGCTTCGGGAACGGAGTTCGCTCCAATGCACCAGGAAGATCAGCGGCGGAGGCGGGTGCCGCGTGCATCGCGACGTGCGAGTGTGGGGGCATGGCCATCGAGGTGCGCCCGGCCGGGGTGTGCGGGGACGTCCGGACCCTGCGCGGGCCGAAGTCGGCGGGGGCCGACGTCTGCTGGTGTCTGAGTCATCGGATCCCGTCCAAGCTCGACAACGAGCTGCGCGGGGAGGCCCGCGTGCGTACGCGGCCGAGCTGTGCCGTGCGGATCCGCCTCCCGGGGTGATCGCGTACGACGGTGACGAGCCGGTCGGCAGGGCCGCCGTGGCGCCGCGCGCGGACACCTCCTTCGCGCGCAACCGCAAGAGCCCGCACGTCGACGACCTGCCGGTCTGGTCGCCGGCCCGGTGCGTCAGGCTTCCGGTTGGCGCACGCATTCGATGCGGTAGTCGCCGTTCTCCGGGTCGATCGTGACGCCGTGGGCCTCGCTGTGGAAGCCGGGGAAGGCCCGGTCGAAGGCTTCCAGCGCGCTGAGGTAGCGCAGCAGCGGGCCGTCGGGGGCGCCGACGGACTCCCCGGGCATCAGCACGGGAATGCCGGGCGGGGTGACCGTGACCATCGCGGCCGCCACCCGGCCGGCCGCATCGGCCAGCCGCAGGCGTTCCGTACCGCCCCGGATCAGCTGCTGGTAGCAGTGCCGGGGCGGCGCGACGGGCTCCGGGAGCTGCTGGAAGGCCGTGTCGAGCGCGGTGATCAGATCGGCGCGGGTGAGGTGCCCGTGCATCTCCCGGCACAGCCGGCCCAGGGTGGTGCCGGCGTACCGGCGCGGGAACTGCTCGACCAGACCGGGCAGGACCCGCTCGAGCGGCGCGTCCGTGTCGTACAGGGCCTTGAAGTCCATGAGGGCGTCCATCAGGGTGCCCCACTTGCCCTTGGTGATGCCCATGGAGAAGAGGACGAGCGTGCTGTAGCTGTCGGTCTTCTCCACGACGATGCCGCGGTTCGCCAGGTAGGCGGTGAGGATCCGCGCCGGGATGCCCCACGACGAGGTCTCGCCGGTGGCCGTCACACCGGGGCAGGTCAGGGTCACCTTGACCGGGTCCAGCAGGCAGTAGCCCTCGCCGAGGCCCGTGAACCCGTGCCAGTCGGCGCTGGGCTCGAGGTGCCAGCAGCCGGGCTCGCGGCTCAGCAGCGTGGGCGGGGCGTCGGCGAACGGGATGCGCTCGCCGGTGGCCGGGTCGGTGACGGTGTCGGGCTGCCAGACGCCGAAGAACCAGCCGGGCCGGTCGCCCGCGGCGGCGATGCGGCGGCCGGTACGGACGACGGCCTGCCGGAAGCGGATCGCCTCGGTGATCGCCTCGTCGATCAGCCACTGGCCCTGCGCGCCGTCCATCATGGCGGTGGCCACGTCCAGGGAGGCGATCGCGGGATAGAGCGCCGAGGTGGTGCCGTGCATCATGAACGCCTCGTTGAACCGCTCGTGTTCGACGGGGGCGCGGGGCGCCGACTTGACGTGGACCATCGCGCACTGCGAGAGCGCGGCCAGCAGTTTGTGGGTGGACTGCGTGGAGAAGACGGTGGGCCGCTCGGGCCCCTCGAAGGTGTCGGGGCCGACGGCCATTCCGTAGCGCCCCGCGTACAGGGGGTGGAAGCGGGCGTAGGCGAACCAGGCCTCGTCGAAGTGCAGGCGCGGGGTGCTGGGGGCGAAGGCCCGGGCCGCCGCGACGGTGTCGTAGCACAGGCCGTCGTACGTGGAGTTGGTGAGGACGGCGTACTGGGCCTCGGGCGACACCGCGCCGGCGGTCAGCGGGTTGGCCGCGATCCGGGCGGCGACCGCCGCCGCATCGGTCTCGGCCGGGGGCAGCGGGCCGGCCAGGCCGTAGCCGTTGCGCGTGGGCACGAGGTAGACGGGTCGGGCACCGGAGATCACCAGGCCGTGCAGCACGGACTTGTGGCAGTTGCGGTCCACCAGCGCGATCTCGTCGGAGGTGACGCTGTAGTGGCCGACCATGCGGTCGGCGGTGGAGTCGCCGTGCAGGACGAAGTACGTACGGTCGGCGCCGAAGACGCGGGCGGCGTTGCGCTCCGCCTCGCCGATCGGCCCGCTGTGCTCGAAGAGCGATCCCAGCTCGCCGACCGAGATCGACAGGTCGCTGCGGAAGAGGCGCTCGCCGTAGTACTCGAAGAAGGCCCGTCCGGCGGGGGACTTGAGGAACGCGACGCCGCCCGCGTGCGCGGGGGTGTGCCAGGAGTACTCGTGGGCGTCGTCGAAGCGGCGCAGCGCTTTGAAGAAGGGCGGCAGGACGTCCTTGTGGTACGCGCGGGCGGCGGTGACGACGCGGCCGGCGATGAAGGCGGGGGTGTCCTCCAAGGGCCAGATGTAGCCGACGACCGCCTCGGAGACCCACAGGGGCAGGTGTTCGAGGTCCTGGTCGGACTCGTCGGCCATGAGGAGGAAGACGGGCAGGTCCTTGAAGCGGCGCGCGATGTGCCGCAGGACCTCGGCGCCACCGCCCTCTTCGGCGGCGCCCTTGCCGCCCGGAAGGTCCCAGGCGACGACGGCCGCCGCGAGCCCCGGCTCCGTGTGCAGGGTGGCCCGTGCGTCCCTGGCGCCGGCGGCCCACCGCGGATCCAGCCCCTTGTTCTCCATCTCCTTGCCGATACGGCGCAGTTGCTCAGAACTCGCGCCGCCGCCCAGAGGGTTCTCCCGCAGGGCCAGCAGGACCGTACCGTTCGCCATCGCATCCGCCTCTGTCGTGCCGCTGTGCCGCTGTGCCGCTCTGCCCGGCTGCGCCGACGTGGCGTCGGCCTGCGGCACAGTCTTTCGGCGGTGTGCGGACGCTTGCGGATCTTCGGCGTGCGCTTCACTCGCACGAGGCGGCCGGCTGAGGCCGGTGGTGCGGGTGGTGTGGAGGTGTCGGGTGGGTTCGGGTCGGGGTGGCGGGAGGGCTGGTCAGCCGGGGTGGGCGTGCATAGATTACCGGCGGTAACTCCCGAGTCGAGCCGAGGAGGGCGCCGTGGAAGCCGTGGGAGCCGAACCCAAGCTGGTACCGCCCGTGTTGACCGTCGTCGACGGGGTGGTGCGGGAGGTGGCGGTGCCCGCGCTGGCCGGGGTGCCGGGGAGCGGGTCGCTCGGGGACATCCCGTTCCAGAACGCCCGCGAGGCCCCCGGCGAGGTCGTGCTCGCCCGCAAGGAGCAGGACGGGAGCTGGCGGGACGTCACCGCCGCCGAGTTCGCGGCCGAGGTGATGGCCGTCGCCAAGGGCCTGATCGCCGAGGGGCTGCGCGAGGGCGACCGGCTCGCGATCATGGCCCGGACCACCTACGAGTGGACCCTGCTGGACTTCGCCGGATGGGCCGCCGGGCTGGTCACCGTACCGATCTACCCGACCTCCTCCGCGCTCCAGGCCCGCTGGATCATCCAGGACTCCGGCGCCGTGGCCTGCGCCGTCGAGGACACCGCGCAGGCGCGCATCATCAGCGCCGAGCGGGCGCACCTGCCCTGGCTGGCGCACCTGTGGGAGTTCGACACCGGGGCGTTGGCGCGGCTGGTCAAGGCCGGCGAGGACCTGCCCGACGCGGTGGTGCACGCGCGCCGGTCCGTCCGTACGCCGGACTCCGTGGCCACCCTCATCTACACGTCCGGCACGACCGGACAGCCCAAGGGCTGCGTGATCACGCACGCCAACTTCTTCGCCGAGTGCGACAACGCGGTCGAGCTGCTGCATCCCGTCTTCAAGTCCGTCAGCCAGGACGCGGCCTCCACGCTGCTCTTCCTGCCGCTGTCGCACGTGTTCGGGCGGATGGTGGCCGTGGGGTGCCTGCGGGCGCGCGTGAAGCTCGGCCATGCGCCGAGCATCCAGACCGAGGACCTGCTCGCCGATCTCGCCGGCTTCCAGCCGACGTTCCTGCTGGCCATCCCGTACGTACTGGAGAAGGTCTACAACACCGCGCGGGCCACCGCCGAAAGGATGGGCCGGGCCTCGTCGTTCGACCGGGCGGCGCGGATCGCGCAGCGGTACGGGGAGATCGTCGAGGGCCGGACCCCGGGGGTGAGCCTGCGGGCGGCGCGGGCGCTGTACGACCCGCTCGTCTACCGGCGGATCCGGGCGGCGCTGGGCGGGCGCGTGCGGTACATCCTGAGCGGGGGCTCGCCGCTCGGGCGGCGGCTCGCGGCGTTCTACACGGGAGCCGGGATCGACGTCTTCGAGGGGTACGGGCTCACGGAGACGACCGGGGCCAGCACGGTGACGCCGCCGCTGAAGCCGAGGCTCGGGACGGTGGGGTGGCCGCTGCCGGGCACGGCGGTGCGGATCGCGGACGACGGGGAGGTGCTGCTGCGGGGCCGGCACGTGTTCGCGGGGTACTGGAACACCGCCGCCCACGGGGGTGTGGGGGCTGGGGGCTGGCTCGCCACCGGGGACATCGGGGAGCTGGACGGGGAGGGGTACCTGACGATCACCGGGCGGAAGAAGGACCTGATCATCACGTCCGGCGGCAAGAACGTGGCCCCGGCCCCGCTCGAGGACTGGCTCCGGGCCCACCCGCTGGTCGGCCAGTGCATGGTGGTCGGCGACAACCGGCCGTACGTGGTGGCGCTGATCACCTTGGAGCCGGAGGGGCTGGCGCACTGGCGGCAGATGCGGAAGAAGACGGGCGTGCCGACCAGGGAGCTGGTCCGGGACGAGGAACTGCGGGCGGATCTCCAGCGGGCGGTGGACGAGGCGAACCGGCTGGTGTCGCGGGCGGAGTCGATCCGGCGGTTCGCGGTGCTGGTGGGGGAGTTCACGGAGGCGCGGGGGCAGTTGACGCCGTCGCTGAAGCTGAAGCGGGGGGCTATCGCCAGGGATTACGGGCGGGAGATCGAGGATCTGTACCGCAGGGGGTGACTTGACTGGGTGACTTGACCCTGCCCGTCCCGTGCCGGGGGGGCGGGTGCGGGGTGCCGCTGCGCGGAGCTTCTCCCCGCCCCGCCCTTTCGCCGTTTCCCGGGGGCTCCGCCCCCGGACCCCCGCGCCTCAAACGCCGGCGGGGCTGGACGGGGTGGGGGCTACGCGGGGATCGCGGCCAGGCCCGCCTCGGCGATCTTCACGTCGTCCGACCAGTGGCCGCCCGAGACGCCGATGCCGCCGACCAGCTGGCCGTCCACGACGATCGGGAGGCCTCCGCCGAAGGTGACCAGGCGGTCGATACCGGTCCGGGCGCCCACCGACAGCTGCGCGTCGTTCTCGACGAACTCGTGCCAGTCGGTGGTGCTCAGACCGAACGCGGCCGCGGTGTAGGCCTTGTCCTGGGCGATCTGGATGGTCATCAGGCCCGACCCGTCCATCCGGGCGAACGCGCTGAGGTGGCCGGACTCGTCGACCACCGCGACGGCGAACCGCAGCTCCGTCTCCCGGGCCGCGGCGAGGGCGGCGTCGACGATGGCGCGCGCAAGGTCGTTGCTGAGGGCGGGGCGGATGCGGACGGCAGTCATGTCGAGCTCCTTGCAGAGGTGAGCGGCAGTTGTTCGTATGCATGCAGCTAACAGCATGCGAATAGCTCTACGCAAGCTGCCTGCCGTCTCGGCGGGAACTGGCGGCCGTCTCCTACACTCGGCGCATGCATTACTCCGAGCGACTGTTGGTCTTCATCAAGCAGGCCGAGCGCGTGACCCAGGCCGCGAAGGAGGCCGCCGTGCGCGAGGCGGGGATCACCGCCGCGCAGCAGGGCGCGCTCGCCGTGCTCAGCGACAACCCCGGGATCAACGCCGCCGAGCTCGCACGCAAGCTCTCGGTGACTCCGCAGACGATGAACAGCCTGCTCGGCCGGCTGGAGGCGCGCGGCCTGGTCGCCCGTACCCCGCACCCGATCCACGGCACGCTGATCGAGATCCGGATGACCGAGCGCGGCGCGGAGGTGTTCGCCCAGGCCGACGCGCTGGTGGCGAAGCTCGACGCCCGGCTCGCCGAGGGCCTCTCCGAGACCGAGTCGGCCGCCGTACGGGAGCTGCTCACCCGGATCATCCGGAACGCCGAGGCCCCAGGCCTCTGAGTCCTGGGTCCTGGGGCCTGGGGCCTGGGGCCTGAGGGCGTCGGGCGTGCCCGTCCGGTCAGCAGTTGGCGTGCGTCGGGCGGTCCGCGAAGCGGTCCGCCAGCCAGTTGCCCGCCGCCAGGGAGTGGGTGATCACGCCGCTCACGTGCTCGCCGACCCAGATCGTGTCCCACTCCACGTTCGCGCCCTTCGCGCACCACTCGGAGCGCAGCTGGCGCCCGACGGCGTACGGGATGAGCTCGTCGCCGAGCGCGTGGTACTGGTGCACCGGCGCGGCCGGGGCCGTCCGCCCGAGCCTGCTCTGGTTCAACCGGGCCTGCCAGTCCGGCTGTTCGAGGGGATTGCGGGTCGTCAGGTCGGAGATCCGCTTGAAGGAGCCCGCGATCGCGTCGATCGCCACGCAGTTCTCCTTCATCCCCGACACCAACGCCTTGCCCGCGGGGTTGAGGTACGAGTCCAGGCGGAGCTCCGGGAACGCCGCGTCCTGGCCCGCCGCCGCCATGAAGATGAGGCCGGAGCCGTACGAGCCGTTGTTGAAGTCCGCCACCTTCATCAGGTCGGCCGGGACCCCGCCGCTCGCCGTGCCCTTCACCTTCAGCTCGGGGGCGTACGAACCCTGCAGCTCGGCGGCCCAGCTGCTGGCCTGGCCGCCCTGGGAGTAGCCCATGATGCCGACCGGAGCGCCGGCCCCCAGGCCCGCCTCCGGCAGTCGCTCGGCTGCGCGGGCGGCATCGAGCATGGCGCGGCCGGCCGAGGGACCGACCGTGTAGGTGTGGACCCCCGGCGTGCCGAGGCCCTCGTAGTCGGTGACGACCACGGCCCAGCCGCGCAGGGTGAGCTGCTGGATCAGGTTGGCCTCCATGGCGGTGCCGTACGGGAGGTTGTTGCTCGGCGCGCAGGAGTCGCCCATGCCGACGGTGCCGACGGCGTAGGTGACGAGCGGGCGCGGGCCGGTCCGGCCGTCCTGGGGGACGATCACGGTGCCGGAGACGGTGTTCGGGGCGCCGTCGGCGGTGGTGGAGCGGTAGTGGATCTTCCAGGCCTTGGTGCCGGTCGGCTGGCCGGGCAGCGGGTGGAAGGCCGAGGGGGCGACATCGACGATGTCCCCGGGCCGGCCGGCTTCGGATCCGGACGCGGATGCGGTGGCCGTCGACGGGATCCCGGCCGAGACGGCGGCCAGTGCGGCCACGACGGCGAACGCGGTCCTGCGGGTGGGGGTTCGGAAACGCATGGGCGGCTCTCCCAACGGAACGTTTCGTGCGGGGGGTGGGTGAGGAGAACGTAGTGACCGACCGGTAGGCACGTCGTTGACCGCGCAGCTCACCTTTCCTGGCCCGGGATCGCACAGGCCCGTCCGGCCCCCGTCCGGCCCCCTTCCGGCCCCCGTCCGGTACTCGTACGACGGAGAAGGTGGGCCAGGCGGCGCAGCCTGCGCTTGCGGACCGGCCGCCGCGTGGCATGCCTCCCGCATGGCACGCATCATCACCGCCGGGGTCGTCTCCGCGACGACCGCCGCGCTCTTCACCCTGGGACTCCCCGCCGCAGGCGCCGCCGCCCCGCCGACCTGCTTCGGCGTCGCGGCCACCCTCACCGGCACGGGCACCCTCACCGGCACGCCCGGCAACGACGTCATCGTCGGATCTGCCGCGGCCGACACCATCGACGGCCTCGGCGGCAACGACCTCATCTGCGGGCTCGGCGGCAACGACCAGCTGGTCGGCGGCCTCGGCAGCGACCGGCTCGACGGCGCCGCCGGCAACGACGTCCTGCGAGGCGACACCGCCCTCGACACCGGCAACGCGACCGGCGGCGGCAACGACGAACTGCGCGGCGGCGACGGCGACGACGACATGGTCGGCGACTCGTTCACCGCGAGCGGGAACGCCCTGGGGGGAGGCAACGACCTCCTGGACGGCGGCCCCGGCGTCGACTTCATGACCGGCGATTCCAGGAGCCTGGACGCCGGGACCGCGCGCGGCGGCGGCAACGACCGGCTGTTCGGCGGGGACGGCGACGACGAGCACATCGACGGCGACAGCGTCGCCCTCGGCGGTGACGCCGAGGGCGGAGGAAACGACCTCCTGGACGGCGGCAACGGCGACGACGGCCTGGTCGGCGACTCGGCCGCGCCCCTCCAGGGGACGGCGACCGGCGCGGGCAACGACATCCTGCGCGCCGGCCCGGGCACCGGCGACACCGCCATCGGTGACAGCGAGGGCGTCGCGGGAGCCGTCGGCAGCGGCGGCAACGACGTGATCGACATGGGGGCCGACGGCGGCGTCTTCGCCCTGGGCGACCACAACATCAACGACCCGGCGGGTGGCCGGGCCACCGGCGCGGGCAACGACCGGATCACCGGCGGCTCCGCTGCCGACATCCTCATCGGCGACAGCTCCGTCGGGGACGACTCCGTCACCTCGGCCGGAAACGACCAGATCGACGGAGGGGGCGGCGACGACCTCCTCTTCGGCGACAACTCCAACTTCGACGGGGACGCGACCGCCGGCACGGCGGGCGGCCGGGACCAGCTGCGCGGCCAGGCCGGCGACGACTCGATCTTCGCCGGCCCCGCCGACGACTTCCTCGACGGCGGAGCGAACACCGACTTCTGCGACGGGGAGGCAGGTACCGCAGACGTGGCCGTCAACTGCGAGACGACCGCCAACATCCCGTAGGCCGCTGCAGGCCGTTCACTGCCAACCACCGGATGCGATCCGGTACGCGCCCGGCGTCGTCCCCGTCCAGCGGCGGAACGCGCGGTGGAAGGCGGTGTCCTCCGAGAAGCCCAGCCGGGCCGCCAGTTCCGCGATCGGCTCCCCGCTCTCCGCCAGCCCCGCGATCGCCGCGTCCCGCCGCACGTGGTCCTTCAGCTGCTGGAACGAGGTCCCCTCCTGCCGGAGCCGGCGCCGCAGCGTCGCCGGGGACACCGCCAGCCGCGCCGCCACCTCCCCCAGCGCCGGCAGCCGCGGAGAGCTGCGCAACTGCCGTGCCAGGGCCCGGCGGACCTGCTCCGCGACCGTCGTCCCGTACTCCGGCCGCGACAGCAGGTCGAAGGGGGCCCGGCGCAGCATCGCGTCCAGTGCGGGCTCGTCCCGTACGAGCGGTGCGGCCAGCCAGTGCGCGTCGAAGGCGGCGCCCGTACGGTCCGCCCCGAAGCGGACCGGACAGTCGAAGAGGATCTCGTACTCGGCCTCGTGCGGCGGCGGAGGGTACGCGAACGCGGCGTACGCGAGCGGGATGCGCCGCCCGATCAGCCAGCTGCTCAGCCGGTGCCAGATGGCGAGCACGCACTCGGTCAGGAAACGCTCCTCGTCCCGCGCGAAATCGTTGTGCACGGTGAACCGCGCCTCGGTGCCCGTCACTTCGAGCGCCAGCTCCGGGCCGCCCGGGAAGAGGCCGTAGAACGTCGCGGCGCGCTCCACCGCCGCGCCGAGGTCCCGGCAGCCCAGCGAGGCGTAGCACATCATCGCGAACGTGCCCGGGCGGCTCGGCACCGCGGACAGCCCCAGGAACTCGTCCTGCGTGGTCCGGTACAGCGCCCGGAACAGCCGGGCGAACTGCGCCGGCGTGATCCGCGCCCGGTCGTCGCCGAGCAGCAGCGGCGGGATCTGCGCCTCCTGGAGCAGCGGCACGGTGTCGATGCCGCTGCGCGCCGCCCCCGCGAGCACGGCGCGCACGTGGTGCACGGTGATCGTCCGCCTCCCCATGGTCCGACGGTAGCCCCCCTGAGCGCTGGGGTCAGCGGGGGTGACGCTTCCGGTCATGTCGCAGGGCAGGCGGGCCTGCCTAGCGTCATCGGTACGTACGTGCCCCGGACGTACCCCCAGGGAGGCGAAGGCGATGGACGCTGTGCGACCGGAGACGCTGGCGGTGTTCACGGAGTGGACCGGGGAGCGGTACGGCGGAGAGACCGCCCTGCGGTTCAGAGAGGACGGCGGCTGGACCACCGTCACGTACGCCGAACTGCGCGCCCGCGTACGGCAGACCGGGCGGGCGCTGCTCGGGCTGGGGGTCGCGCCGGGCGAGCGGGTGGCGGTCCTGGCCGAGACCCGGCCGGCGTGGACGTACACCCACTTCGGGATCCTGGCGGCGGGCGCCGTCCTCGTACCCGTGTACCCGACGGCGGGGGACGAGGAGCTGGCGTGGGTCCTGGCTGACTCGGAGGCGGTGGCCGTGGTCTGCGACGACACGGTGCAGGCGGCCCGGGTGGAGGCGCTGCGGGCGAAGCTGCCGGCGCTGCGGGCGGTCGTAGGGATGGACGCGCTGTTGGAGCTGCCGGGGCTGCCGGGGAGGGAACCCGTCCCGGAGGCGGAACTCCTGGAGCGGGCCCGGCGGGTGGCCCCCGGCGCCGACGCGTCGATCGTCTACACCTCGGGGACGACGGGCCTGCCGAAGGGCTGCCGCCTCACGCACGGGAACCTGGGCGCCATCCAGGACGCGACGCTTCCGCTGACCCGGGGCGGACCGGGCGACTCCACGTACCTGTACCTGCCGCTGGCGCACCTGCTGGCCCAGCTGATCCAGTTCACGACGCTGCTGCAGGGCGGGGAGCTGTGCTACTTCGGCGGGCGGATCGAGGACGTGCTGTCCGAGCTCGCCGAGGCGCGGCCCACCCATCTCCCGTCCGTACCTCGGCTGTTCGAGAAGGTCCACTCGGTGGTGCTGTCCCTGGCGGAGTCCCGGGAGGGCGGCGCCGAGCGCTTCCGGGAGGCGGTGCGGCTGGGGGTGCTGGCGGCGGAGGGTCGGCTGCCGGAGTCCTCGCGGGCGGCGTACGAGGAGGCGGAGAAGAACCTGTACTCCCTGGTCAGGGGCGCCTTCGGGGGCCGGCTGAACTGGGCGCTGACCGGGGGAGCGCCGATCGCCCCGGCGACCCTGGACTTCCTGCGGGCCTGTGGGATCGCGGTCTACGAGGGCTACGGCATGACCGAGTCCGGCGGGGTGATCAGCCTGAACCACCCGGCGGCCGTCCGCCACGGCACGGTGGGCCGGCCGATCGCGGGCTGCGAGGTCTGCATCGCGGCGGACGGCGAGGTCCTGGCCCGGGGGCCGATGGTCTTCCCGGGCTACCACGCGAACCCGGCCGCGACGGCGCAGGCGCTGGACGCGCAGGGCTGGCTGCACACCGGGGACCTGGGGGAGCTGGACGCCGACGGCTTCCTGTCGATCACGGGCCGCAAGAAGGAGCTGATCATCACCTCGTCGGGGAAGAACATCACCCCGACGGAGGTCGAGTTCGCCGTCCAGCGCTCCCGCTACGTGTCGCGGGCCGTCCTGATCGGCGACCACCGGCCCCACCCGGTCGCCCTGATCACCCTGGACGCGGAGGAGATCACGGCGTGGGCGAAGCGGCAGGGCCTCGACCTCGACCCGGCCGGGGCGGCCGCCCACCCGGCGGTGCGCGCCCTGGTCGAGGAGGCGGTGACGGCGGCCAACGCCACGGTCTCCCGCCCGGCCCGCATCCGCGCCTTCCACGTCCTGCCCGAGGACCTCACCATCGAGGCGGGCACCTTGACCCCGACCCTGAAACTCCGCCGGACCGCGGTGGCGGAGCGGTACGCGGCGGAGATCGACGCGCTGTACGGGGACGGGCCGGACCGCCGGGACTGAGGCCGCCGGGGCTGAGGCCGCGGGGGCGGTCGAAGCCTCAGTCGCGGGCGTACGACCCGAGGCCGACCAGGCAGTACACGTACTCGTTGAGGGTGATCCCGCCGCGGCTGTAACGGTACGAGAACGCGTACTGGGTCTTCGGATTGCTGTTGCAGCGGTCCAGCTCCGACGTGAGCGGGATGCTCTCGATCACCTTGTAGTGCGCGTCGGACGCCGAACAGGAGACCTCCTCCACGCCGGTGACCTTCGTCGGGGTCGTCGAGTCCGGCAGGGTCCCGTTGAGGCAGGTCCCCCGGTCGAACGGGCTGGGGGCCGGCTCCTCGGAGGGCGAGGCGAGCGGATCGCTCGAGCTGATCACCGGGGGCGGCGCCGGGGCCGGAGACCAGGAGCTGTACGAGGGCGTGGGCCGCGGGGCGGCGGCGCCGTCCTTGTCGTCGTCCCCGCTGTTCAGCAGGATCGCGCCGATGACGATGGCGACGACGATTCCGAGTGCGACGAGGCACCCGCGCGAGCTCGACGCGGGCGCGGGTGCCGGCGCCGGTCCGGGGCCCGGGGAGACCCGGATGCGCAGCAGCACCTCGCCCTCGCCGAGCCGGGCCCGCACGAGATCGCCGTCCCGGGAGGGCGGAATCCGTAGCCGGGCCACGCCGGTCGCCAGCGTCACGGTCAGAATCACACCGTGGGCGGCCTGCTGCGGGGTGATGGTGATCGGGATCTCCTGAGACTCCACCGGCTGCTCCACGGGGTGAGGGGGACGACTGCCTGACGGGTCCTCATCGAGTGTGCAGGACCGGCGTGTTGGGACGCAGTCGTTCCGCCGTGACGGCCCGGCCGCCGTGGTGGGGGCAGCGGCCGGGCGGACTCGCCCGTGATCAGCCGAACTGGCCCGGCTGGTAGTCGCCCGCCGGCTGCTGGACGATCACGTTCATCCGGTTGTAGGTGTTGATCAGGGCGATGAGGGAGACCAGCGCGGCCAGCTGGTCCTCGTCGTAGTACTTGGCGGCTTCCGCCCAGGCCTCGTCCGTGACACCGCCGGCGGCGTCGGCGATGCGCGTGCCCTGCTCCGTCAGCTCCAGGGCCGCCCGCTCGGCGTCGGTGAACACCGTCGCCTCACGCCAGGCCGCGACCAGGTTGAGCCGCACGGCGGTCTCCCCGGCGTGTACGGCGTCCTTGAAGTGCATGTCGGTGCAGAAGCCGCAGCCGTTGATCTGGCTGGCCCGCAGCTTCACCAGCTCCTGCGTGGGGGCCGGCAGCGTCGAGTCCGAGATGACCTTGCCCGCCGAGTTGATGTACCGCGCGAACTTGGCGGCGACGGCGTTGCCGAAGAAGTTGAGCCGAGCGTCCATCGTGATCTCCTTGCCGTATCGACCGTTACGCAGCTCTGACGGAACAGCGCGTGCGGATGTGACGGCCGGCCGACACGGCCGGGTGTGATCTGCGTCTCACCCCGTCGGCTGGGGCGGGGGTGGGGGTGGGGGCGGCGGGGTCTGCGCACGCGGCACCAGGAAAGTCGATCGGGACGCAAGTGGGCCGGTCCGCGCGCTCGGCGGCGCAGCGTTCAGCCGGGCCCTCGCGGGGCGGGGTCTTCGCACTCGGCACAGTGAGAGCCGATCGGGACGCGCGGACGACGGGGTCCGCGTACTCGGCGTCGGGAGGGTGGGTCGGGGGCGGGGTCTGTGTGAGCGGCGTCGGAGGCGCGTCGGGCGGGATGTGGGGGCGGGGGTCTTGGTGCTCTGTGTCGGAGGCGTCGGGCGGGGAGCCAGGGGGCGGGGTCTGTGTGAGCGGCGTCGGGAGGTTGGATCGGGACGTACGGGCGGCGGGGTCCGCGTACTCGGCGTCGGTGTGTGTCCGGGGGCGTCCCGTCAGTCCACTGTCCTTCCGGTGCGGTCCGGGCCGTCAAGGGCGCTCCTTCGTCGCGTCGCTT
>NZ_JBVIGX010000028.1:83307-85530 GCF_055570595.1 Streptomyces sp. NPDC031132 | reverse complement strand
CCCCCCCCCCCCCCCCCCCCCCCCCCCCCCCCCCCCCCCCCCCCCCCCCCCCCCCCCCCCCCCCCCCCCCCCCCCCCCCCCCCCCCCCCCCCCCCGAGCCTGCGGTCGTTCACTGAGCGGCGGCGGTCTCGGCGTGGCTGGCTGCGGCCCATTCCTCGAGCAGGAACTCGTACGCCTCGGAGGGCCACTCCTCGTCCACCCGGGTCTCGACGAGGTGCCGTATCGCCGCGTTCGCCTCAGCGGCGGACGGACGGGCGGGACCCGCGGGCCGGAGTGTGCTGTACATGCTTTCAAGGCTACGGGCGGGCACTGACAGGCACCTCCGGATTTCGGGTGGAATCCATCACCTCGGCCCTCGGGCCGATCGGTCACCGTAGCTCCGTGTGCCCGCCCACCTGCTCAGAGTGCCTGTGCGGCGGGCTGGACCATGCCGCGCACTGTGCGCGACTTCACAAAGTCTCCGATCGCCGTCATCTCCCATTCGCCCGAGAACTGGCGGACCAGCTTGGCCATCATGACCCCGGTCTGGGGCTGGGCGCCGGTGAGGTCGAAGCGCACCAGCTCCTCCCCGCTCGCGGCGTCGATCAGGCGACAGTAGGCCTTGGCGACCTCGGTGAACTTCTGGCCGGAGAAGGAGTTGACCGTGAAGACCAGGCCCGTGGCCTCGGCGGGCAGCCGCCCGAGGTCCACGACGATCACCTCGTCGTCCCCGGCGCCCTCACCGGTGAGGTTGTCGCCCGAGTGCTTGATGGCGCCGCCCAGGATGGACAGCTTGCCGAAGTAGCAGCTGTCGATGTGGTTGCGCTGCGGGCCGTACGCGATGACGGAGGCGTCGAGGTCGATGTCCCGGCCCTGGAACGCCGGCTCCCAGCCCAGGCCCATCTTCACCTGCGAGAGCAGCGGGCGGCCGTTCTTGACCAGCGAGACGGTCTGGTTCTTCTGGAGGCTGACCCGGCCCTTGTCGAGGTTGATCTTCCCGGTGCCGGCTGCGGCAGGGGCCGCGGAGGGCGGAGCGGGCGGGGCGGGCGGGGCGGCAGGGGCCGCCGGGGGCGTCGGGGCGCTCGGCCAGGAGGAGGCGGACGGAGCGGACGGCGCCGAGAGGGTCTGGCCCCAGGCCGGGGCCGAGGGAGCGACCGGGGCCAGAGGGGTGACCGGGGCCTGCGGGGCGGGCGCGGGCGGTGGGGTGGGCTCCTCGTCCACGGAGACCCCGAAGTCGGTCGCGATCCCGGCGAGGCCGTTGGCGTAGCCCTGGCCGACCGCGCGCACCTTCCACGCGCCGCCGCGCTGGTAGACCTCGACGACCACGAGCGCGGTCTCGGTGCCCAGCTGCGGAGGGGTGAAGGTGGCGATCACGGCGCCGCTGTCCGCGTTCCGCACGGTGGCGGTGGGCTCGATGCCCTGGAAGGTCTGACCTGCGGCGTCGGGACTGGCCGTGACCACGATCCGCTCGATGCCCGGCGGCAGCGCGCCCGTGTCCACCGTGATCGAGTCCGGCGCCGCCCCGCCGCCCGACCGGTGGCTGACACCGGGCCCGGACGGCTGGTTGTAGAAGATGAAGTCGGCGTCGGAACGCACCTTGCCGTCCGCCGCGAGGAGGAGTCCCGACACGTCGAGCCGCACCGGGGCAGCCACGTCCACCGTCACGCGGACGGTGTTGAGCGGCAGGTTGGAACCTGGGGTCATAGCGGTCATGCCGGGAGAACGACCGGAGGGCCTTTGCCGTTCCCTTACCCTCGCCGCGGATTCAGCGACGGTTGCGTGGGTGGTTCTTCGCCATGCGCTCGTTGCCGAACTTGTACGCACCCGTCCAGCGGGCCATCACGAGCTGCCCGTCGCCCGACTCCACCTCGGCGAGGAACTTCTCGGCCCGCCCGCCCCGCAGGGTGCTCGCGGCCCGCCCCTGGTGCGTGATGACCACGCTGTGGTCGCTGCGCTGTTCGTACGTGAATCCGTGAGGTCTCGGCATGACCGGCAGCCTGCCCCGCGCCGAGCGGGGCGGGCAACGGGTTTACGGCGCGGGGAGCGGGCGGGCCGGTGCACGGCCTGGCCTGGCCCGGCCTGGCCTGGCCCGGCCTGGTCTGGCCTGGCCCGGGCCAGGGGCGGGTAAGGGGCGGGCCAGGGGGGGGGAGGGGGGGCGCGGGCGTCGCCGAAATGGTGCGGTGGCCCCCACACATTCTCTTCGCTCCTCTCCCCCCTCCCCACCGCACCCACCCCCTCCCTCCA
>NZ_JBVIGX010000028.1:33335-83297 GCF_055570595.1 Streptomyces sp. NPDC031132 | reverse complement strand
GGGGGGAGGGCGTGGTAAATGTCTTGTCTGGGCTGGTCTTGGCTTGGCTTGGCGTGGTTTGGTCTGGCCGGGGCGGGGGGGGGGGAGGGGGCGGCCCGGCCGGGCCGCGGCCCGCCTCAGGCGCCGGTGACGCGGCGCGGCAGCCCCAGCGGGTTCGCCTCGCGCAGCTCCGCCGGAAGCAGCGGGTCCGGCACCGACTGGTAGGCCACCGGCCGCAGCCAGCGCTCGATGGCGGTCCCGCCGACCGAGGTGGAGTGCGAGGTCGCCGCCGGGTACGGGCCGCCGTGGTGCTGGGCCGGGGCCACCGCGACCCCGGTCGGCCAGCCGTTGACCACGATCCGCCCGGCCAGCGTCGTGACCTGCGCGATCAGCTCGGCGGCCGGGCCCGGGCCGCCGTGGGCCTCGGCCGCGGACAGCTGGAGCGTGGCGCTCAGGTTCCCGGGGAGCAGGCCGAGCACCGACCCCGCCTCGTGCTGGTCGGCGTACCGGACGACCACGGTCACCGGTCCGAAGCACTCCTCGAGCAGCACCTCGTACGCGCCGCCCTCGAGGAGGGCCGCGGCCGGCACGGTCAGGTAGCCCGCGCCGACGGTGTGCTCGCCGCCGGAGCCCGGGGTGACGGGCGCGTCGACGCCGGGCAGCGCGGCCCGCTCGCCCACGCCGGAGATGAAGTTCTCCCGCATCCGGTGGTCGAGCAGGACGCCCGGCTCGGTCTCGCCGAGGGCCTTCGTCAGCGCGCCGGTGAACCGGTCGCCGTCCGCGCCCTCGGGGACCAGGACCAGGCCCGGCTTGACGCAGAACTGGCCGACCCCGAGGGTGACCGAGCCCGCGAGCCCGGCGGCGATCTCCTCGGCGCGCTCGGCGGCGGCCGCGGGGGTGACCACGACGGGGTTGAGGGAGCCGAGTTCGCCGTGGAAGGGGATGGGGACGGGGCGGGCGGCGGCCGCGTCGAACAGCGCACGGCCGCCCCGGATGGAACCGGTGAATCCGGCGGCGGAGACGAGGGGGTGGCGGATCAGCTCGAGGCCCGCGTCGAACCCGTGGACGACGGAGACCACGTCGGCCGGCAGGCCGGCCGCCACCGCCGCCCGGCGCAGCAGCGAGGCGCACAGCTCGGAGGTGGCCGGGTGGTCGGGGTGCGCCTTGACGACCACCGGACAGCCGGCGGCCAGTGCGCTCGCGGTGTCCCCGCCGGGGACGGAGAACGCGAGCGGGAAGTTGGAGGCGGCGTACACCGCGACCACGCCCAGCGGCACCTTGTAGCGGCGCAGTTCGGGGCGGGGTGGGACGGCGGCGGCGTCGGCGCGGTCGATGCGGATGTCGAGGTAGGAGCCCTCGTCCACGGCGTCGGCGAAGGCCCGCAGCTGGCCGGTGGTGCGGGCGAGCTCGCCGGTGAGCCGGCCCGGCCCGAGGGCGGTCTCGGCGTCGGCGGCCTCGATCACGTGCTCCGCGGCCCCGTCGAGCAGCTCGGCGGCCGCGCGCAGGAAGGCCGCGCGGGTGGTGCGGTCGGCGAGCGCGCCGCGGGCCGCGTGGGCGGCGCGTACGGCCTCGTCCACCTCGCCGGATGTGGCTTCCACCGCAACCTGCTCGCGCTGCTTCCCGGTGCGGGGGTCCACACTCCAGACTGGTGTTGCTGCCATGGCGCACTGCCTCCTGGATCTACGCTGACCCGCGCGGTGGCGTTCAGTATTCTGAACGCCGTTCCGATGGATGAATGATCACATCCGCTCCGGACTCTATTTCCGGGTCTTCCGCGTTGACAAGAGACAAGAGGGGCAAGAAGGCGAATGACCACAACTGAGCCGGACCGGTCCGCCGCGGAACCGGAGGGGCCGGGGGGCCCCGGGGGCCCGGGAACGCCGGCGGCCGTCAAATCGGCCGTCCGCACGGTCCTCTTGCTGGAGCACTTCGCGGCGCGCCCCGGACTGCACAGCCTGGCCGACATCCAGCACGACCTCTCGCTGCCCAAGTCGAGCCTCTACATGCTGCTGCGCACGCTGGTGAACCTGGGGTGGGTGGAGACGGACGCGACGGGCACCCGGTACGGCATCGGCGTACGGGCCCTGCTCGTCGGCAGCTCGTACATCGACGGGGACGAGGTCGTCGCCGCGGCCCGGCCCACCCTGGACCGGCTCTCCGACGACACCACCGAGACCATCCACCTGGCCCGGAGGGACGGCACGAGCGTCGTCTACCTGGCCACCCGCCAGTCCCAGCACTACCTGCGGCCGTTCACCCGCGTCGGGCGGCGGCTGCCCGTGCACTCGACGGCACTGGGCAAGGCCCTGCTGGCGACCCACTCCGACGAGGAGGTACGGGCGCTCCTGCCGCGGCGGCTGGAGGCGGTCACCGAGCACACGATCACCGACCGGGAGCGGCTCGTCGACGAGTTGGCGCTGGTACGGGAGCAGGGGTACGCGGTGGACCGCGAGGAGAACACGCTCGGGCTGCGCTGCTTCGGGGTGGCGGTGCCGTACCGGACGCCGGCCCGGGACGCGGTGAGCTGCTCGGTGCCGGTGGCCCGGCTGACGGCGGGCCACGAGCAGAAGATCAAGGCGGCGCTGTTCGAGGCGCGGGACCGGCTGTCGGTGGCGACCCGCCGCATGTGAGGCGGTGGACGGGGAGGTTCCTCCCCCGGGCGGGGGAGGCGGTTCCCCTTCACGGGGGAGGTGGCGGGGCGGCGGGCACGGGACCGTTGAGTCATGAACACACGAGTGGTGAACACGGACGAGACGACGTACGCAGCCCGGCCGTCGGGCCCCGCCCCGGGGGCCGGGCGTAGGGCCTTGCGGGTGGTGGCCCTGGCCGCCACCGTGCCCTATCTGGTACTCAAGGCCGCCTGGCTTTCGGGGAGCCGGGCCGGGATCCCCGACGGCAGCCCGCTGCTGGAGCCGGGGATGTTCCTCACCGCGGCGAACGCGGTCACGCTGGCCATGGACGCGAGCGTGATCCTGCTCGTCCTGGTCCTCACCAGACCCTGGGGGCTGCGGGTGCCGCCCTGGCTGCTCACGGTCCCCGCCTTCGTCGCCACCGGGCTGCTCACGCCCATCCTCACCGCGTTCCCGGCCCAACTGCTCATACAGGCGGCGGGTCTGGGTGCGCCGGCGCCCGGCGGGGAAGCGGCGCGGCCCTTCCTCGACTCCTGGGTGTTCACCGTCGTCTACACCGGTTTCACCATCCAAGGCGTCGCCCTGGCCGGGCTGTTCGTGCCCTATGCGCGGGAGCGCTGGGGCCGGCGATGGCAGGGCGTCATGGGCCGCGGGCTCCCGTCACCCACGGGGGTGGTGGCGGGAGCCGCGGCGGTCGCAGGCCTGCTGGTCGGAGCCGTCCACGCGTACTGGGCCTTCGGTGGGACGGCGGGGTTGGGCGCGGAGCGGGCGGCCGCGCACACGGCGGCGACGGGCGTGGTGTCCGGGGTGCACGCGATATGTGCGCTCGCCGCTGCCGCAGGGGCGCTGCTGCTGGTCCGGGGCGGGAGCCGGCAGGCGTGGTGGCCGCTCGTCCTCACCTGGGTCGGCTCGGCGGCGGCCCTGTCCTGGGGGCTGTGGCCGTTGGTCGCCTCGCTGGGCCCGCAGCTCGATGGCGGCGAACCGTCCTCCACAGCAGTCCAGTTGATCTACGCTGGTCAGATGATCACCGGAATGTGCGCCGCCGCCGTGCTGACCCGGTTCCTCGCCTCTCGCCGCGAGGAGTGATGCGGACGGCGGCGTCCCGGCTCCTGGGGGCGCGGGCCAGGCTGCGCTGGGTGCACCTGATCCTGGGCGGCGCCCTGCTGATGCCGTACTTCCTCCTCGCCCAGGTGGTGGTCAGTGTCGTGGCGGGCGAGGGCAACATCTTCGGCTCCACCCCGCTGACCTTCGCCTCCTACGGGCTCTCCCTCCCCATGGCCGCGGTGACCGCCGTGTTCGGGCTCGTCCGGCCGATGTCGGTGGGCGCCGTACGGGCCCTGTGCGGGGTGCCGGGCGAGCAGCTGGCCGAGGGACCGGCCCGGTCCTGGGCGGCCCGGGGGCGGACCTCGGCCTGGTGGACCCTGCATGTGGGCGTCGGCGCGGCGATCAGCGGGATGAGCCTCGCGGTGCCGCCCATGGCGGTGACGCTGATCGCGCTGCCGTTCGTGAGGGCGCTGCGGGAGCCCCCGATGGGGCTGGGCTGGTTCAGCACCGACGCCGCGCAGTACGCCGCCCCGCTGCTCGGGATCGGGCTGCTGTGCGGGCTCGTCCTCTGCGCCGCCGGGGCCGGGGCGCTGCTGGCCCGGCTGGCACCCGTACTGCTCGGGCCGACGGCGGCGGACCGGCTGGCCGCGGCCGAGGAGCGGGCCGCCGACCTGGCCGTGCGCAACCGGCTGGCCCGGGAGCTGCACGACGCGGTCGGGCACGCCCTGAGCGCCGTCACCCTCCAGGCGGTCGCCGCCCGGCGGGTGCTCGACAGCGACCCCGGGTTCGTACGGGAGGCCCTGGCCGCGATCGAGGACACCACCCGGCGGACGGTGGGCGAGCTGGACGCCGTGCTGGGGCTGCTGCGGGACGGCGACCCGGCCCGGCCCGACGCCGCACCGGCGCCGACCCTCGCCGCCGACCTCGACGGGCTGCTGGCCCGCACCCGGGCCGCCGGTACCACCGTCACCGCCCACCAGGACCCCGGACCGGCCGGGAACTGGGCGCAGCTCCCGGCGATCGCCTCCCGCGAGGCGTACCGGATCGTCCAGGAAGGCCTGAGCAACGCCCTGCGCCACGGCGCGGGCCCCGTCGAGCTGCGGATCGCCGTACAGGGCAACGAAGACGGCGCCGGCAGCACCCACCGCGAACTGGAGATCACCATGACCAATCCGCCGGGCACCGCCGAAGGGCCGCAGCCCCGCACCACCGGGGGCCGGGGCCTGCACGGCGCCGCCGAGCGGGCCACCCTGCTGGGCGGCCGCGTCGAAGCGGGCCCGCACCAGGGGCTGTGGCGGCTGCGGGCCGTCCTCCCGCTCGGCGCAGGCGCCCGATGACCGCGGTGCGGCGGCCGCCGCTGCGCATCGTGCTCGCCGACGACGAGCGCATGGTCCGCACCGCCCTGCGGGTGATCCTCGAGGCCGAGCCCGACCTGGAGGTGGTCGGCGAGGCGGCCTCCGGCGCCGAAGCCGTCCCGCTGGTCCGCTCCCTGGCCCCCGACGTGGTGCTGATGGACGTCCGGATGCCCGAGATCGACGGCATCCGGGCCACCGAGCAGATCGTCACCGGCATGGCCGAGCCGCCCCGGATCGTGGTCGTCACCACCTTCGAGAACGACGCGTACGTCTACGACGCGCTGCGCGCGGGCGCCTCGGGGTTCCTCCTCAAGCGGGCCGACCCCGACGAGCTGATCGGCGCCGTCCGCCTCGTCGCGCGCGGCGACTGCCTGCTCTTCCCGGCGGCCGTCCGCTCGCTCGCCGCGTCGTACGCCCCCGGCGTCCCGGGCCCCGCCGCGCCCTGGGTGGCCCGGCTCACCGACCGGGAGGCCGACGTACTGCGCCTGATGGCCACCGGACTGTCCAACCACGAGATGAGCGAACGCCTGGGCGTCGGCCCCCAGACGGTCAAGACCCACGTCGCCGCGGTGCTCTCCAAGACCGGCTCCCGCGACCGCACCCAGGCGGTCATCGCGGCCTACGAGGGCGGCTTCATGAAGAAAAGCTGAGAACCCGGACACAATCGGGGCAGAGCGGAACGACTGGGGGCCTTGGTGCGTCCTTCTGGGGGATGAACAAGACGATCAGGCGTGCGTCGGTCTTCTGTCTGCTCCTGGTGCTGGCCCTTTTGGTGCGGGTCACCTGGGTGCAGGCCTATCAAGGCCAGGCCCTCGCAGACAACGAGAACAACCGGCGGAACCTCATCGGGCAGTACGAGAACCCGCTGGGCAACATCATCGTGGGCGGGGAGGCGATCACCGGCTCGGAGAAGACGGACGGAAAGGACTTCGGGTACAAGCGGACGTACGTCGACGGTCCGCTCTACGCGCCGCTCACCGGCTACAGCTCCCAGGCCTTCGGCACGAGCATGCTGGAGGGCGTCTACAAGAAGGTCCTGAACGGTTCCGACGACCGGCTCAAGACCGTGATGGACATGTTCACCAACAAGCGGGCCTCGCCGGGCAACGTGCTGACCACGGTCGACAAGGGTGTGCAGAAGGCCGCGTACGACGCGCTCCAGGGCAAGCAGGGCTCCGCCGTCGCCATCGACCCGGCGACCGGCGAGATCCTCGCCATCGTGAACAACCCCTCGTTCGATCCGGGCAGCATCACGGGCGCCAACGACAAGGCGGCCTGGGAGAAGCTGATCGAGGACAAGGGCAAGGCCATGGAGAACGTGGCCCTGCGCAAGCCGCAGGCGCCCGGCTCCACCTTCAAGCTGGTCACCCTGGCGGCGGCCATCGAGAACGGGCTGGTCACCAACCTCGACACGCCGACCGGCACCCCGGACCCGTACACGATCCCCGGGACCCGGACCCTGCTGCCCAGCGAAGCGGGATCCGCAGCCTGCAACAACGTTTCCGCACGCACCGCGCTGCGGCTGTCCTGCAACAACGTGTTCGCGGAGCTGGCGCACAAGCTCGGCCAGGACAAGATGCGGGCGATGGCCGAGAAGTTCGGCTTCAACACGGAGATCGCGACGCCCGTCACCGCCCGGCCGGGGAGCAAGTACCCGACGAAGAAGATGTCGGCCGACCAGGTTGCGCAGACGGGTATCGGCCAGTTCGACGTCCAGGCCACCCCGCTCCAGATGGCGATGGTGACCGCCGCGATCGAGAACGGCGGCAAGCTCGTCGCCCCGCACTCGGTCTCCGAGGTCACCGACGCGAACGGCAACGTGCTGGAGAGCTTCAAGGACCCGAAGTCCGATCAGGTCATGAGCGGCAAAACCGCGTCGATGCTGCAGGACGCCATGCGGACGGTCGCCACCGAGGGCGGCGGCAAGCCCGCCCAGGTGGCGGGCGCCGAGGTCGGCGGCAAGACCGGCACCGCGCAGCGCGGCGTGAACAACAGCCTGCCGCCGCTGGCCTGGTTCACCTCGTACGGCAAGCAGGGCGGCAAGCAGATCGCGGTTGCCGTGGTGATCGAGAACTCGGACACCGACCGCTCCGAGATCGGCGGCGGCAAGCTCGCCGCGCCCATCGCCCAGAAGATGATGGCGGCGTGGCTGAAGAAGTAGCCGCGCCGGTCGCCGCAGGGCGCGCCGGGAACCGACACGGTTCCCGGCGCGTTTCCTTTCCCATGATCAGGACCGCGCAACCCGCAGACCTCGACGCCATAGCCGCCCTCCACAGCCGGGCCCGGGCCACCTATTACCGCGGCCGCGTCCCCGAGCAGGCCTACGCGGGCGCAGCCGAACTCGCGCGGACCCGCGAGGGCTGGTCCCGGGCCGTCGCGCGGGCCGCCGCCGACGGCGGGGTGCTCTGCGCGGACCAGGACGGCGAGATCACCGGGGTCGCCGCCTTCCGCACCGCGGACGGCGAGACCACCCTCACCCAGCTGCACGTCGACCCGGTCCACTGGCGCCGCGGCACCGGGGCCGCCCTGCACGCCGCCTGCCTCGACGCCTGGCGGCGGGCCGGTGTCGAGCGGGCCCGGCTGGAGGTCTACGAGCACAACCTCCGGGCCCAGGCCTTCTACGCCCGCCACGGCTGGCGCGCGGACCCGCTCGGCGCCGCCCGGTCCGGCTCCCACCTCACGCTCTGGCTCAGCGTCGGCCCGCAGGTCGCGTCCGGGGAATGAGACGCTCCGCCAGGTGGTTGAACGGGAAACCGCCGCGGCCCGCAGCCGCGGCGTCCCAAAGAACCCGGAGAGAAGAAGGATCATGCGCGTCGAGATCTGGAGCGACATCGCCTGCCCCTGGTGCTACATCGGCAAGGCCCGTTTCACCAAGGGGCTGGCCGAGTTCGCGCACCGCGACGAGGTGGAGGTCGTCTTCCGGTCCTTCGAGCTCGACCCGAACAGCCCGAAGGGCAGCACGGCGCCGGTCCTGGAAATGCTCGCCAAGAAGTACGGCCGCACCCTCGACGAGGCGCGCGGCATGGAGGAGCACGTCGCCGCCAGCGCCCGCGCCGAGGGGCTGACGTACCGCACCGACGGCCGCGACCACGGCAACACGTTCGACATCCACCGCCTGCTGCACCTGGCCGCCGCCCGCGGCCGCCAGGAGGAGCTGCTCGACCTCGCCTACCGCGCGAACTTCGCGGAGGAGCGTTCGGTGTTCGACTCCGAGGTGCTGGTCGCCCTCGCCGTCGAGGCGGGCCTGGACGAGGCGGAGGCCCGTACGGTCCTCGCGGACGACACCGCGTACGCAGCCGAGGTGCGGGCGGACGAGCGCGAGGCGGCGGAACTCGGCGCCAACGCCGTGCCGTTCTTCGTCCTCGACCGCCGCTACGGGATCTCCGGCGGGCAGCCCGCGGAGGTGTTCACGCAGGCCCTGGAACAGGCCTGGGCCGGCCGCGCGCTCACCGAGCCCGCCACCACGGCCGACGCCTGCGACCCCGAGGGCGCCTGCGCCGTCCCCCAGGCCTGACCGGGCCTCCGGCCGGCCTGCGGGCCGGCCGGGAGCCGGACGGGTCAGTGCAGGGTTTCCGCCCAGGCCGCCTCCGCGGCGGCGAGGGACTCGGACGGGTCCGCCGCGAGGGCGGTGGACAGGGCCGTCAGAGAGGTCAGGACCGTCGGCAGCGAGGCGGCCCGGCCGTAGTGGTTCACCCGGACCATCTCCCGCGCCAGCGCGCCGCCGCCCGCCGCGAGCGGGGCCGCCGGGTCGGCGGCGAGGGCCTTGGCCACCACCAGTGAGGCGTCCGGCACCCGCAGCGTGGTGGCCACCGGGGCCGCCTCCGAGGCGCGGCCGACGTACGGGGCGAGGCCCAGCGCCACCGCGCCCGCCCGGGTCGCCGCCGCGGCAGCCGCATGGCGGGCCGTCACCGCCGGCAGGCCCTCGGCCGCGATCCGGTCCAGGCAGGCCTCCAGCCCCAGCATCTCCAGCTGTGCCGGGGCGTGGGGGAGCGCCCTGCGGTCCGCGTCGATCCAGCGTTCCTTCCAGTCCAGGAGGGAGAGGTACGAGCGCCTCGGGGCAGCCGCGTTCTCCGCGAAGCGGGACCAGGCCCGCTCCGAGACCGACACCGCCGAGACACCCGCCGGGCCGCCCATCGCCTTCTGGGCGCCGATCACGCACAGGTCCACGCCCCACGCGTCCGGCAGCAGTGCCTCCGCGCCCACCGACGCCACCGCGTCCAGCATGAACAGCGCTCCGTGGGCCCGTACGGCCTCGCCGATCTCCGCGACCGGGTTGGTGTTGCCGGTCGCCGCCTCCGCGTGGACGAGGGACACGAAGTCGATCTCGGGGTGCTCGGCCAGGGCGCCTGCCACCTGGTCGGCCGTCACCGCCGTGTCGAAGGGGACCGCCAGGTCCACCACGTTCGCCCCGCAGTCGCGCAGCCAGTTGCCGAACGTGGTCCCGTACGGGCCGGTCACCACGTTCAGCGCCGTCGAACCGGGCCGCGCCCCCGAGCGGATGCACCCCTCCAGCGGCAGCAGCGCCTCGCCCTGGGTGATCACCACGTCCTCGCGGGTACCGAGCAGGTCCGCGACCCCCTGCTCGATCTGCGCGAAGCGCTCCGCGGTGAGCGGCGGAAGGTCCAGGAGGGGGTGGTTCACGGCGGTGCTCTCTTCGTCCGGGGCGTCTCGTCCGGGGCGTTCGGGGTGACCGCATGAGCCTACCCAGCACGCACGTACAGTGCGGGACATGACCGATGACGTGCTGCATGTGAAGGGGCGTGTGCTCGTCGGGCCCGACGACGCGCGCGACGAGCTCTGGGTGGTCGGCGGCCGGATCTCGTACGAACGCCCGCACGGGGCCCGTGAGATCACCACGGTGTCCGGCTGGGCCCTGCCCGGCCTGGTGGACGCGCACTGCCACGTGGGGCTGGACGCCCACGGCCCGGTCGACGCGGAGACCGCCGAGCGGCAGGCCCTGACCGACCGCGACGCCGGCACGCTGCTCATCCGCGACGCCGGATCCCCCTCCGACACCCGCTGGATCGACGACCGCGAGGACCTCCCGAAGATCATCCGGGCCGGCCGGCACATCGCCCGCCCGCGCCGCTACATCCGCAACTTCGCCCACGAGATCGAGCCGGCCGACCTCGTCGCGTACGTGGGCCGCGAGGCGCAGCGCGGCGACGGCTGGGTGAAGCTGGTGGGGGACTGGATCGACCGCGAGGTCGGGGACCTGGCACCCTGCTGGCCGCGGGCCGAGGTCGAGGCGGCCATCGCCGAGGCGCACCGGCTGGGCGCCCGGGTCACCGCTCACTGCTTCGCGGAGGACTCGCTGCGCGACCTGGTCGAGGCGGGCATCGACTGCATCGAGCACGCCACGGGACTCACGGAGGACACCATTCCGCTGTTCGCGGAGCGGGGGGTGGCGATCGTCCCGACGCTCGTGAACATCGCGACGTTCCCGAAGATGGCGGCGGGCGGCGAGGCCAAGTTCCCGCGCTGGTCGGCGCACATGAGGCGGTTGCACGAGCGCCGGTACGACACCGTACGGGCCGCGTACGACGCGGGCATCGGCGTGTACGTCGGCACCGACGCGGGGGGTTCCCTGCCGCACGGCCTGGTCGCGGCGGAGGTCTCGGAGCTGGTGCGGGCCGGGATCCCGGCCCTGGAGGCCCTCTCGGCGACGACCTGGGCGGCACGCGAGTGGCTCGGCAGACCAGGCCTGACCGAGGGGGCGCCGGCGGACCTCGTGGTCTACGACGCCGACCCGCGGGCCGACGTGCGGGCGCTGGCGCAGCCGCGGCGCGTGGTCGTGGGCGGCAAGGTCCGGGCCTGAGAGCAGAGTTGACGCGTCCGTGACGCCGACGCCCCGGCGGTCGTTGTGAAAGGCCGCCCGGGGCGTCGGCGTCGGCGCATTCCCCTCCGCCCTGTGGCGGAAAAGAACTCCCGTTCCTCGTGATGCGTAGTTAATCGAATACATGCATGGAAACCACCCTTTGGGGTGAACTCACCTCGGGTTGCCGCCCGTTCACTCTCCGTGCGTAAAGATTCCGAGGGTTAGAGGCCGTCGGCGCGCGATGTCCCCCATTGGCGACGCGACGGCTCCCATCTCCCCGGGGGTTCCACCACCTTGAACAGCAACACCTTCCGCATGCCCGCAGCCGTCCTGCTCGCCACGGGAGCGGTCGCCCTGCTCACCGCCCCGCCCGCCTCCGCCACCGGAGGCGGCGGCTCCACGGGCGGCGGCGAGGGCAAGGCCGGCGCGGTCGTCCTGCGCGCCGGCCTGGACGTGGGCCTGCTCAACAAGACCGTCCACGTGCCGCTGAAGACCACCCTCAACGAGGTCAGCGCCCCCGCGACGGCCCGGAAGACCGCCCTCTCCGTGACCCTGGACGGGGTCGAGGGAGGGCAGCCGGTGAGCGTGCTGCGTGCCGACGTGGCCACCTCCAAGGCGACCGCCGACAAGAGCCGCGCCGAGGCGGAGGCCAACCTGGCCGACGCCGAGGTGCACGTGCCGGGACTGCCCCTGCTCTCGCTGATCCAGGTGGAGAAGGTCACCTCCAAGGCCGTGTGCGAGGCCGGCAAGAAGCCCGTGGCCAGCTCGAACGTACTGGGCACGGTGACCGCGCTCGGCAAGAAGGTCACCCTCTCGGCGGGCGGCCCGACCAAGATCGAGGTCCCCAAGGTCGGCCTGGTCAGCCTCGAGCTCTCCGGCACCGAGACCACCTCCACCACGGCCGCCGCGGCCGCGCTGCGGCTGAAGGTGTCCGTGAACCCGCTGGACCTCAACGTGGCGCAGGTCGAGGGCGAGGTCGTCCTCGCCGAGGCGCACTGCGAAACCCCGGCCGGGCCCGCCCCGGAGTCGTCGGCGAAGCTCGACGTCAAGCCGCAGACGGCTGCCTCCGGGACCGGGGCCGCCCTCACCACCGAGGCCAACCTGGCCGAGACCGGCGGCGGTTCGACGACCCCGTACGTCGCGGGCGGTGCACTGGTCCTGCTCGGCATCGGCGCGACCGCACTGGTCGTGACCCGGCGCCGCCGCAGCTCGTGACCCCGCAACGGACTCCGCGGCTCAGCGGGTGGCGCGCACCAGCCCCTGCTTGTCGGCACCGCGCGACAGCACGGCCTCGCTGACCTGCTTGTCGACGGCGGCGTACGCGGACTTCCTGGCCGCGCCGAGCTCGGAGTCGGAGGGGGCGCAGGAGGTGCAGACGACGCGGAACGGCGGGTTCATGTCCGAGTACTGCGTGAGGTACTCGGCCTTGGTCACCTCCCAGCGGCCGGGGTGGGCGGCCGCCGGGGCGAAGGTGAAGCGCGGGATCGAGGACATGTTGCCGCGGGCCTTGTCGGCCTCGTAGAAGCTGGCGACCTGGTCGCCCATGCCGAAGACGACCCAGGTGCCGTTGATCTTCTCGTACGGCTGCGGCACGTGGTTGTGCGTGCCGAGGACCAGATCGATGTCGGGGAGCCCGTCCGGGCCGCGCGAGGCGGTCAGCGCCTGCGCCAGATCGCGCTGCTGCTGGTCGGGCGCCGTCTGCCACTCGGTGCCCCAGTGGACGCTGAGGACGACGACGTTCGCTCCGGCCGCCCGGGCGGCGCGGGCGTCGGCGACGATCCGGTTCTGGTCGAGCAGGTTGACGGACCAGGGCTTGCCGGCCGGGACCGGGATGCCGTTCGTCCCGTACGTGTAGTCCAGCTGGGCGACCTTGGCGCCGCCGGCGGAGAGGACCGCCGGGGCCTTGGCCTCGTCGGCGCTGCGGGCCGAGCCGACGTGCTTGATGCCGACCCGGTCGAGGTGCTCCAGGGTGCGGACGAGACCGTCGTAGCCGTCGTCCAGCGTGTGGTTCGACCCGGTCGAGCAGCTGTCGTACCCGGTGTCCTTCAGGGCGTCGGCCAGCTGGTGCGGGGCCTTGAACGCGGGATATCCGGTGTAGGGGCCGCCGGGCCGGCCGTACGGTATCTCGTGGTGGCATATCGCCAGGTCCGCGGCGACCACCACGGGCTTGACCCCCGCGAGTATCTTGCGGAAGTCGTGGCTCTGGCCGCTGCCCTGCGCGTCGTCCGCGGCCCGCTGGATGATCGACGGGTACGGGATGATGTCGCCCGTCGCGACCAGCGTGAACGGCTTGGCGCCGGCGGGCGTCGTGGGACTCGCCTTGCCCGGGCTCGCCTTGCTCTGGCCGGGCTTGGCCCCGAGCCGCTGCTCGCCGGCGCCGCCCGGTCCCCCGTCGGCGTCGAGGTGGTCGAGCAGGCTCGGCAGGGCGAGGATCCCGCCGGCCACGGCCGCCACCGCGGTCAGTGCCAAGCCCGTTTTTGCTCTTGTCTTCATTCCGGCCCCCCGGGGTTCCCTGCTGATGCCGCGATCATCGCCTACCTCCGCCCGCCCCGCCAACGGAGCCTGATCGTCCGGATATCCGCGGCGCAGCAGGTCGCAGGCGCCGACCGCGCGGTGCGGAGCCGCCCGGGTGACCGGCCCCGGAGTCGGGAAGCGCAGGTCAGCGGGCGGTCAGCGCCAGGGCGTGGTCGAGGGCCTGGAGGAGGCGGCCCGTCGTGGCGCGGTCCCGGACCGCCAGCCGGAGCCAGCAGTGGTCCAGGCCCGGGAAGGTGTCCCCGCGGCGCACCGCGAAGCCGAGGGCGCGCAGCCGGGCGCGGATCTCCATGGCGCCCGCCACCTGGATCAGGACGAACGGCCCCTCCGCCACCCCCGACACCGTGATCTCCTCGAACTCCGCGAGCCCCGCCAGCAGATGGGCCCGGTCCACCGCGATCTGCCGGGCCGCGGCCTCCGCCTCCGCGAGCGCCGCCGGAGCCGTACAGGCCTCCGCCGCCACCAGCGCCGGCGAAGACACCGGCCACAGCGGCTGCGCCGCCGCCAGCTTCGCGATCACCTCCGGCTCGGCCAGCACGTAGCCGATCCGCAGCCCCGCCAGCCCCCACGTCTTGGTCAGGCTCCGCAGCACCACCAGACCCGGCAGGTCCGTCCGCCCGGCCAGCGCCTCCCGCTCACCCGGCACCGCGTCCATGAACGCCTCGTCCACGACCAGGATCCGGCCCGGCCGGGCCAGCGCGGCCAGCACCGCCGCCGGGTGCAGGACGGACGTCGGGTTCGTCGGGTTGCCCACCACCACCAGGTCCGCGTCCTCCGGCACCGCCGCCGGGTCCAGCCGGAACCCGTCCGCCGCCCTCAGCACCACCCGCTCCACCGTGTGCCCCGCGTCGCGCAGGGCCGCCTCCGGCTCCGTGAACTGCGGGTGCACGACCACCGGCCGCTGCGCGCCCAGGGCCCGCGCGATCAGCACGAACGCCTCCGCGGCCCCCGCCGTCAACAGCACCCGGTCCGCCGGCAGCCCGTGCCGAGCCGCCACCGCCGCGCGGGCCGAACGCCCGTCGGGGTATGCGGCGAGAGCGTCGAGCGAAGCCGCGATGCGCTGCTTGAGCCACTCCGGCGGGGTGTGCGCCCGTACGTTCACCGCGAGGTCCACGAGCGCGCCGCCGTCGCCGCGCACCTCCGCGTCCCCGTGATGGCGCAGGTCGTGTGCCTGCGCGGTCGCCACGGCGCAGGTCGCCGCGACCGACCGGCGCTTCGGTACGAGCAGCTCCCCGCCGCCCGCGAGCGCCGCGGCCTCCGCCACCGAGGAGGTCCCGGCGGCGTCGCGCACCGTGTCGGAGGGGTGCGGTACGCAGATGCCCGCCAGCTCCTCGGCGGGATAGCTGAGCAGCGGTACGCCGAAACGTTCCGCCGCGCCCGTGATCCCCGCCTCGCCCGCCTTCGACTCCACCGTGGCCAGCGCCTTCACCGCCCCGGAGGCCAGCCCGGCACCCCGCAGCGTCTCCTCGACCAGGGCGCAGACCTCCGCCACGGACACCCCCGCCCGTCCGCCGACCCCGACCACCAGCTGCGTCCCGTACTCGCCCACCGGGCTCATGCCCCCTCCGTAGTCGTCAATGGTTCGTGCCCCGCCGCCCGCGCGCACACGTGCGCACGGGGCGAGGAGTCGGTATTCAGGGGCACATGGCCGTGATCGTGGCGCTGGGCGCGTTCCTGATGACCCTGGCGGGCGGGTGGACGGCGCAGCGCGTCACCGACCGCCGCCACCTCGTGCTGGGCCTGGCCGGCGGGCTGATGCTCGGCGTCGTGGGCCTCGACCTGCTGCCGGAGTCGCTGCACGCGGCCGGCCGCAAGGTGTTCGGCGTCCCGCTCGCCCTGCTGCTGTTCGTGGCCGGGTTCCTGATCGCGCACGTCGTGGAACGGCTGCTGGCGGTACGCCAGGCCGCGCACGGAGCCGAGAACGGGGGCCGCGTCCCCGAGGTCGGGCTGACCGCGGCCGCGGCGATGGTCGGCCACAGCTTCGCCGACGGCGTGGCCCTGGGCGCGGCCTTCCAGGTCGGCGGCGGGATGGGCGTGGCCGTGTCGCTGGCCGTCATCACGCACGACTTCGCCGACGGGTTCAACACGTACACGCTCACCCGGCTGTACGGGAACGCCCGCCGCAAGGCCGTGATGATGCTCCTCGCGGACGCGGTGGCCCCGGTGCTGGGCGCTGCGTCCACTTTGCTGTTCACCCTTCCGGAGGAACCGCTCGGGGCGTACCTCGGCTTCTTCGGCGGCGTCCTGCTGTACCTGGCGGCCGCCGAGATCCTGCCGGAGGCGCACCACAAGCACCCCGCCCTGTCCACGCTGATGTGCACGGTGGGCGGGGTGGCCGGGATCTGGCTGGTGGTGGGCCTCGCGGACTGAACTCACCTGGCCCGCGCCGCGGCTTCCGTGAACCGAAGGGCCACGGAGGGCTCCGCCGCCCAGTGCGTGTGCAGGTAGCTGGCGTGCACGCCCTGCTGTACGAAGCCCTCGACCCGGCGTTCGGGGTGCGTGAACCCCCATGCGGGGGCGGCCCCCGCGCCGGGCTCGATCACCGTGCGGTGGAACTCGTGGCCGCGCAGCCGGGTTCCGGTGGCGGCCAGCGCGCTGTCCGACACCGCGACGGCCTCGCGGTAGCCGAGGGTCAGCCGCTCCGACATCCGCGCGTCGGCGTCCAGGACCCCGCACATGGGCTTGCCGTCCAGGGAACGGGCGAGGTACAGCAGTCCGGCACACTCGGCGGCGACGGGCCCGCCGTCCGCGGCGAAGGCCGCGACGGCCTTGCGCAGCGGCTCGTTGGCGGCGAGCTCGGGGGCGTACACCTCGGGGAACCCGCCGCCGATCACCAGGCCGGCGGTTCCGTCGGGCAGGGCTTCGTCCCGGAGCGGGTCGAAGGTGACGACGTCCGCCCCGGCGGCGGCGAGCAGCTCGGCGTGCTCGGCGTAGGAGAACGTGAAGGCCGGCCCGCCTGCGACGGCGATGACGGGCCGTCCCTCCGGCGCGGCGCCGCTGTCGGGGGCGCGGCCCCCGAACCCCCGCGCCGCGAACGCCGGCGGGCCCGATGCGTCCCCGGCAGGGCTCAGGGCCGCGCCCCGGACACCCTCCAGCGCAGCGGCAGGCGACCAGGCTTCGCAGGCCATCGGCGGGGCCGTGCGGGCCAGGGCCATGAGGGCCTCCAGGTCGCAGCCGGCCCGGACCTGGTCCGCCAGGGCCGCGACCGAGGACAGCGCGTCCGACCGCCGCTCGGCGACCGGCACCAGGCCCAGGTGCCGCGACGGCGCAGCCACCTGCGGGGCCCGCCGGAGCACGCCGAGCACCGGCATCCCGGCCTCCTCCAGCGCCTCGCGCAGCATCACCTCGTGCCGGTCGGACCCGACCTTGTTCAGGATCACGCCCCCCAGCCGCACCTGCGGGTCGAACGACGCGAAGCCGTGGACCAGCGCCGCCACCGACCGCGACTGCGACGACGCGTCGACCACCAGCACCACCGGCGCCCGCAGCAGCTTCGCGACCTGAGCCGTCGACGCCAGCTCACCCCGCCCCGCAGCCCCGTCGTACAGCCCCATCACGCCCTCGACGACGGCGAGATCGCATCCCGCGGCCCCGTGCGCGAAGAGCGGAGCGACCAGCTGCGGCCCGCACATGAACGCGTCCAGGTTGCGCCCCGGCCGGCCCGTGGCCAGCGCGTGGTAGCCGGGGTCGATGTAGTCGGGCCCGGCCTTGTGCGGGGACACGGCGAGGCCGCGCTCCGAGAACGCCGCCATCAGGCCCGTGGCGACCGTGGTCTTGCCGCTGCCGGACGACGGCGCGGCAATGACCAGGCGCGGAACGTGCAGAGAAGTCACCACTCGATGCCCTTCTGGCCCTTCTGGCCGGCGTCCATCGGGTGCTTGACCTTGGTCATCTCCGTGACCAGGTCCGCGAACTCCAGCAGCTTCTCCGGTGCGTTGCGCCCCGTGATCACCACGTGCTGCGTCCCCGGCCTGTTCCGCAGCACCTCGATGACCTCGTCGACGTCGATCCAGCCCCAGTGCATCGGGTACGCGAACTCGTCCAGCACGTACAGCCTGTGCGTCTCGGCGGCCAGGTCGCGCTTGACCTGCTCCCAGCCCTCCTTGGCCGCCTGCTCGTTGTCGAGCTGCGCGTCCCGCTGGACCCAGGACCAGCCCTCGCCCATCTTGTGCCAGACGACCGGGCCGCCCTCGCCCGAGGCGCCGAGCACCTTGAGCGCGTTCTCCTCGCCGACCTTCCACTTCGCCGACTTGACGAACTGGAACACCCCGATCGACCAGCCCTGGTTCCAGGCGCGCAGCGCCAGCCCGAAGGCCGCCGTCGACTTGCCCTTGCCCGGGCCGGTGTGGACGAACACGAGCGGACGGTTGCGGCGCTGGCGCGTCGTGAGTCCGTCGTCCGGAACGACGGTCGGCTGTCCCTGCGGCATTACGCGGCCCTCCTGGTGGTGTGGTGAGACGGGGAAGTCACTGCGGTACGTACGTTCTTCACGAGCCCGGCCAGCGAGTCGGCCCGCAGCCCGTCGAGCGTGACGGCGGGCCCGCCGAGGTCGGCGGCCAGTACCCCGGCCAGCCCCAGCCGGACCGGCCCCGACTCGCAGTCCACGACCACCGACGCGACGCCCTCGGCCTGGAGCAGCCGGGCGCTGCGGCCCGAGAGTTCCCGCGGGTCCCCCCCGACGGAACCGGCCGACGTGGCCCGCCCGTCGGTGACGACCACGAGCAGCGGACGCCGGCTCGGATCCCGCAACCGCTCGATGCGCAGCACCTCGTGGGCCTTGAGCAGGCCCGCGGCGAGCGGGGTGCGCCCGCCCGTCGGCAGCTGCTCGAGCCGGGCCGCGGCCGTGTCCACCGAGGAGGTGGGCGGCAGCGCCAGCTCGGCGGCGGCGCCGCGGAAGGTGATCAGACCGACCTTGTCGCGGCGCTGGTAGGCGTCCAGCAGCAGCGAGAGCACCGCGCCCTTGACCGCACCCATGCGCTGCCGGGCGGCCATCGAGCCGGAGGCGTCGACGACGAAGAGGACCAGGTTGCCCTCGCGGCCCTCCCGGGTGGCCTGGCGCAGATCGTCCTTGCGGACGACGAGCCCGCGCCCGCTGCGCCCGCGCGCCTTCTGGTGCGGGGCGGCGGCCTGGATGGTCGCCGCGAGGTGCAGCTTCGTCAGGTGGCCGCGGGGGCGCTGGGCGCCGGTGGTCCGGCCGTGGGTGGTGCGGGCGCGCGAACGCCGCCCGGACGCGCCCTCGCCGAGGCCCGGCACGCTGAGCACCTTGGTCCGGAACGGCTCGGCGGCCCGTACGGCGGCCTGCTCCGGTGCGGCGCCGTCCTGGGAGGCGGGCTGCGGCTCGGGGGACTCCGGGGCGTCCGGGGCCGTGCCGTCCTGCGCCTCGGAGGCTTCGGGCTCGGGCGCGTCGGGACCGCTCTGCGGGGGGACCCCGCCGCCCCCGCCGTCGGGGCCGCCGTCCTGCGGACCGCCGTCGTCCGGACCCTCGGGCGCCGGGTCGGGCTCCGGGTCCGGGTCGGGCTCGTCGTCCGGCTCCTCGTCGGGGAAGCGGTCCAGGATCTCGTCGAGCTTGTCCTCGTCGAGGCCCGGCGCGTCGAACGGAGCACGCCTGCGCCGGTGGGGGAGGGCCAGCAGCGCGGCCTGCCGTACGTCTTCCTTGCGCACGTCGGTCCGTCCGGCCCAGGCGGCCAGCGCGGTCGCGGTCCGGGCCATCACGATGTCGGCGCGCATGCCGTCGACCTCGAAGCCGGCGCAGGTCGCCGCGATCTGCAGCAGCGAGGCGTCGCCGAGGCGGACCTTCGGGAGCAGGGCCCGGGCGGCCACGACGCGGGCACGGACCTCCCGCTCGTCACCGGCCCAGCGGGTCGCGAACCCGGCCGGGTCGTCCTCGTACGCGAGGCGGCGGCGCACCACCTCGACGCGCTGGGCGGGCTCGCGGGAGGCCGCCACCTCGACGGTGAGCCCGAACCGGTCGAGGAGCTGCGGGCGGAGCTCGCCCTCCTCGGGGTTCATGGTGCCGACGAGCAGGAAGCGGGCGGCGTGGCGTACGGAGACGCCCTCGCGCTCGACGTAGGAGGCGCCCATCGCGGCCGCGTCGAGGAGGACGTCCACCAAGTGGTCGTGGAGCAGGTTCACTTCGTCGACGTACAGGATCCCTCGGTGCGCGTCGGCCAGGAGCCCCGGCTCGAAGGCCTTGACTCCCTCCGCCAGCGCCCGCTCGATGTCGAGGGCGCCGACGAGCCGGTCCTCGGAGGCGCCGACGGGCAGCTCGACCATGCGCGCGGGCCGGGCGGAGCCGGGCCCCGCCTCGTGCGGGCCGTCCGGGCAGGAGGGGTCGGGCGCGGTCGGCGCACAGGAGAACCGGCAGCCGGGAACGACGTCCACCTGCGGCAGCAGCGCGGACAGCGCGCGGACGGCCGTCGACTTGGCGGTCCCCTTCTCGCCGCGCACGAGTACACCGCCGACCGCAGGGCTCACGGCGTTGAGCAGCAACGCCAGCCGCAGGTCGTCCTGACCGACCACCGCGGTGAACGGGAAGTGGGTGGTGCTCGTGCTCATCCGCTGATCACTCCTTCGAGTGGGCTGCCCCCGCGACATGCTGAGCGAGAGCGGCCCTCGGCCGTGCTGGTCATCTGCTCCCCGCGGTGACGGGCGTGGCCCGCTCCTCCACGAGCACGTGATCGAACTGCTGCTCTGCTCCCCGCCTCCGCGGGGACCTCCCGGGCGTTCACGGGGCCCCCGGGGGGAGGAACGGGAGGCCCGAGGGGGCTCCGGTGTCGATCAGGCGCAGCAGCGCATCCGTGTCGGCGTGCTCGGCGATCAGATCGCCCAGCAGGTCCAGCTGCTCCTCCCGGAGGGAGGAGAACGACGTGTCCGGGGCCGGGACGAAGCGGCGGCCCGAAGCCGCAGCCACCTCGCGGAGGAACGCCCGCCGGAACCCGTCCGACTCCAGCGAGCCGTGCCAGTGGGTGCCCCACACCGACCCGACCCGGCAGCCGTCCAGGAACGGCTCCCCGCCCAGGACCTCGGCCACCCCGTGGTGGATCTCGTACCCGGCGACCTCCTCGCCGAGCGCGGTCCCGGAAGGCCGCTCCAGGGTCTTCTCCCGGTCGAAGCGGATCCGTACCGGCAGCAGGCCGAGGCCGTCCACCGAGCCCGCCCTGGACTCGACCTCGTCCTCGATGTGCTCGCCGAGCACTTGGAAGCCGCCGCAGATGCCCAGCACCGGGCGCCCCTGCGCGGCCCGCCGCGCCAACGCATCGGCGAGGCCGCGCTCGCGCAGCCACTCCAGCGCCTTCACCGTGCCCCGGGTGCCCGGGACCACCACCAGGTCCGCGTCGACCAGTTCCTCGGCCCGGTCCACGAACCGCACCACGACCCCCGGCTCCGCCGCGAGCGCGTCGACGTCCGTGAAGTTCGACATCAGCGGCACCGCGCACACCGCGACCCGCAGGACGTCCTCGCCGACCGGCGGCGCCACGACCGACTCGCGCACCGCGCCCCGCAGCGAGACCCGCAGCCCGTCCTCCTCGTCGATGCCCAGACCGTGCTGGAACGGCAGCACGCCGTACGTCGCCCGGCCGGTGAGGGAACGCAGCATCTCCATGCCCGGCTCCAGCAGCGACACGTCGCCGCGGAACTTGTTCACCATGTAGCCGGCGATCAGCGACTGGTCCTGCGGCGACAGCAGCGCCGTCGTCCCGAAGAACGAGGCGAAGACCCCGCCCCGGTCGATGTCCCCGACCACGACCACCGGGAACCGCGCGGCCCGCGCGATGCCCATGTTCACGATGTCGGTCCGGCGCAGGTTGATCTCGGCCGGACTGCCCGCCCCCTCGCAGATCACGGCGTCATACGTGCCCCGCAGCTGCTCCAGGCAGTCCGTGACGACGCCCAGCAACTGCTCCTGCCGCCCTCCGTGGTAGCCGCGCGCACTCATCTCGCCCACCGGCTTGCCCAGCAGCACCACCTGGCTGCTGCGGTCGCTGCCGGGTTTGAGCAGCACCGGGTTCATCAGCGCCGTCGGCTCCACGCGGGCCGCCTGCGCCTGCATCGCCTGCGCCCGCCCGATCTCGGCGCCCTCGCGCGTGACGAACGAGTTCAGCGACATGTTCTGCGCCTTGAAGGGCGCCACCTTCACGCCCTGCCGGGCCAGCCAGCGGCAGATGCCCGCCGTGACCACGCTCTTGCCCGCGTCCGATGTCGTTCCGGCGACGAGGAGTCCCCCGCCCAGCTTGCCGCCGCTCACCGGCGCCCCCTCCCTGCCACACGGGACACCGCACAGCGCAGTGCCACACACGCCCCCAGCGCCAGCCACGTCACCTGCCGTGACAGCCGCACCGCCCGTTCGATGTCCGCGACCTGCACCGGCCGCCCCGCTTCGCCGTTCAGCACGGCCCGGTGCTCGACCCGCCCCCCGTACGCCAGGGTGCCCCCCAGCCGTACGCCGAGCGCCCCGGCGAACGAGGCTTCCACCGGGCCGGCGTTCGGGCTCGGGTGCTCGGCGGCGTCCGCACGCCAGGCCCGTACGGCTCCCCGCCGGTCGGGTCCGGCCAGTACGGCGGCCAGGGCGGTCAGCCGGGCGCCCGGCCAGCCCGCGAGGTCGTCGAGCCGGGCCGAGGCCCAGCCGTAGCGCAGGTAGCGCGGGGACTTGTGCCCCACCATCGCGTCGAGGGTGTTCACGGCGCGGAAGGCCAGCAGCCCGGGGACACCGGCGGCGGCGCCCCACACGAGGGCACCGACCACCGCGTCGGAGGTGTTCTCGGCGACCGACTCCACGACGGCCCGGGCCATCTGCTGCTCGTCCAGGGCCTGCGGGTCTCGCCCGCACAGGTGCGGCAGCCGCTCCCGGGCCACCTCGGCGTCCCCGGCGGCGAGCGCGCCGCCGATGGCGCGGGCCTCGCGGCCCAGGGAGGTGCCGCCGACGACGGCCCAGGTGGCCGCTGCGGTCAGGGCGATACGGGCGGCCGCGGGGCGGGAGCGCACGGCGCGGGCGCCCAGCGCGCCGACGGCGGCCGCGCCCCCGGCGCACACGAGGGTGTGGAGGAGGCCCCGGGCGCGGTCGTCGCGCCACAGGGCGCGTTCGACGGCGGCGGCTGCTCGTCCGAAGGCGGCCACGGGGTGCCCTCGGCGCGGATCACCGAGGATCCGGTCGCCGATCAGGCCCGCCGTGGCGCCGTACGCGAAGACGCGATCGGCACGCATGGTGGCAGGTATGTCCTCACTCAGGGTCCGCGCCCTGGTTCGACGTGTCCGGCGGTGGGAGTTCCTGGCTCCCGGGGCGCACGTGCCGCGTGCTCCCCGGTGACAGTGGCGGGACCGCGCCGGATTCGCACCGGACTTCCTCTCCATGCCGCCGTATTGGCTCGGGCAGTCCACCACGCACCGCGAAGGCCCGTCAACTCGCCGTTGACCTGCGGCGGGGCTGGTCACCGCGCCGGGCCGAGGTACGGGAAAGCTCCCCCCGGGAAGCCCGGAGGGAGCTTTCGTGCGCCGTGCCCGAATCGGTCAGCTGACGATCAGGTAGATCCCGTACGCCACGGCCGCCGCGACGAGCGCGAAGCAGGCGTACGCGCCGCTGCGGGCCAGGGTGGCGGCGCCGCCCTGCTCGGTGGCGGTCTCGTGCTTGGAGAGGCCCACCAGGCCCAGGGTGAACAGGGCCACGAGCGCGACGGTGGCGGAGAGGCTGACCCCGAAGACGGAGCCGAGTGCTGCCCAGTCGATCTTCATACTGCGGATTCCTCTGTCGTTCTCGGGGTCAGACCGCCGCGGCCGGGGCCGCAGGGGTCGGGGCGGCCGCCGGAATGGTGGCCTTCAGGGCGCCGTCCGTGACCGCGGCGGTCGTACCGGCGGCGGCCTCGGCGGCCACGGTCGGCGGGACGGTGACGGCGGCCATGGCCGTGGTGACGACACCCGGCTCCTCGGCCGGCTGCACGTCGTTGACGTTGCTGTGGTCGACGACCTGGCGGCGCGAGATGAGCCAGATGGCGACGCACGAGGCGACCAGGAAGAGCGCGACGGCGGCGACGCCGACGTCACCGGTACGCATGACCAGCTCGGCGCCGGAGGCGACGACGGCCGCGGCCGGCAGGGTCAGGCCCCAGGCGATGAACATGCGGGTGGCGGTGGACCAGCGGACCACACCGCCCTTGCGGCCCAGGCCCGCACCCATGACGGCGCCGGAGCACGCGTGGGTGGTGGAGAGGGAGAAGCCGAGGCTGGAGGAGGCCAGGATGACGCTGGCGGCCGAGGTCTGGGCGGCGAAGCCCTGCTGCGGCTGCAGGTCGGTCAGGCCGCTGCCCAGGGTGCGGATGATGCGCCAGCCGCCCAGGTAGGTGCCCATCGCGATCGCCATGCCGGCGGAGACGATGACCCAGACCGGCGGGTTGGAGCCGGGTGCGAGCGCACCGCCGGCGACCAGCGCCAGGGTGATGATGCCCATCGTCTTCTGCGCGTCGTTGGTGCCGTGCGCGAGGGAGACGAGTCCGGCCGAGGCGATCTGACCGGCCTTGTAGCCCTTGGCGGAGGTCTTCTTGCCGACGTTCCCGCCCAGCTTGTACGTGACCTTGGCGGCCAGCATCGCGGCCACACCGGCCACGATCGGCGCGGCGATCGCGGGGAGCAGCACCTTGGTGACGAGCGTGCCGCCGTTGACGGCGCCGAGGCCGGCGGAGGCGACGGCCGCGCCGACGAGGCCGCCCATCAGGGCGTGGGAGGAGCTGGAGGGGAGTCCGACCAGCCAGGTGACGAGATTCCAGAGGATCGCGCCGACCAGGGCGGCGAAGATCACTTCTGGCTGGATGCCCTCCTCGTTGACCAGGCCCTTGGAGATCGTCTTGGCGACCTCCACGGACATGAACGCGCCGACGAGGTTGAGCACGGCGGACATGGCCACCGCCGTCTTGGGCTTGAGGGCGCCGGTCGAGATGGTGGTGGCCATCGCGTTGGCTGTGTCGTGGAAACCGTTCGTGAAGTCGAACACGAGAGCGGTGATGATCACGATCCCGAGGAGAAGCGTTATGTGCTCCATTTACCCAGGCTTCTGTTTGACGTCAGTGGCTCGGCGACCGTAGGCAACCTGAGTGAACGGAAGATGAACTGACTCGGGCGGAGCGGTGTACTGGCCCGTCGTGCCATCGGGACCTTCGTCCTGATTTTGCCGCTGATAACGCGATTAATGCACGTCAAAGCGGGGTGTGCGAAAGGATCCGCAGAGGATCAGAGACCCCTGGATCCGCCCTCGAGGGGCACTGGAAAGAGATCTAGATCACTCCTCCGGTCGGCCCGCCGCACCGCCGAGTCGTTCCTTCCCGACCCCGCCCGGCGATATGCGGAGCGTTCCGCTCCAGTGGCCCGCGCGGGCTCCCGCGTCGACACTGGAGCCGTGCGTACCGCCACAGCGACGGCCGCGGTCGTCGCCACCTCCCTCGTCGGTGCCGGCGCAGCCGCGGTCGCGGCCGGCCGGTACGCCGCCGACGCCGCCCTGCGGCACGAGCCCGGCCGGCCCCTGCCCGGGGGGCCGCGGCTCAGCGTCCACTCCGCCGGCTCGGGGCGGATCGCGCTGACCCGCTCGCTGGCCTCCCTGCGCCCCGGTACGTACGGGCTCACCGCCCCCGGGGTGCACGCCGTGGTCGGGCCCGTCCTCGCCGGCGCCGCGCCCGGCGCGGACACCGTCGTGCGCCGGCTCCTCGACGTCACCCACGGCAGCCTGGAGCCCGGTGCCCGGGTCGCCCTCACCCCCCAGGTCCACGCGGGCAACCCCCGTACCGCCCTCGGGCTCGAGCACGCCGACGTGGACGTGCCCGGCGAGCTCGGCGGGCTGCCCGCCTGGTTCGTGCCCGCCGCCCGCGACACCTGGGTGATCACCGTGCACGGGCTCGGCGCCGGCCGCGAGCACCCGATGGTGGTCATGCCGTTCCTGCACCGCCAGCGGCTGCCCGTCCTCGACCTCGCCTACCGCGGCGACCTCGGCGCCCCCGCCTCACCGGACGGTCTCGGCCACCTCGGCGAGTCGGAATGGCGCGACGTGGACGCCGCCATCCGCTACGCCCTGCGCTACGGCGCCCGCCGGGTCGTCCTGCACGGCTGGTCCACCGGCGCCGCCATGGCCCTGTACGCCGCGGAGCGCTCGGCCCTCGCCGACCGGATCTCCGGGCTCGTGCTGGACTCGCCGGTGCTCGACTGGCACACCACCCTGCGCGCGCTCGTCGCCGCCCGCCGCACCCCGGCCCCGCTGGTGCCGCTCGCGGTGCGGGCCGCCGAGGGGAGCGCCGGGCTGCGCGCCGACCGCCGGGGGCCCGGGGCCGATCCCGCGGCGCTGCGCGTACCCGTCCTGATCTTCCACGGCCCGGACGACGCGCTCGCCCCCTGGGAGCCTTCCCGCCGGCTCGCCGCCGCCCGTCCCGACCTCGTCACCCTGACGACCGTCCGCGAAGCCCCGCACGGGGCGATGTGGAACGCGGACCCGGCCCGTTACGAGGAAGCACTGAGGCGCTTTCTCACCCCTCTTATGTGAAGGCCGTGTGCCGGACGGGACGGGGAGGGTGCATTCTCCCCGTATGTCCCCCCGGCGACCGGCGATAATGGCTGGTTCCGTTTGGGCTTTCGGCCGGTGACGGGCGAGACTGCTTCCGTGACGTCCCGAAAGCCTGATGAGCAGTTGGCTCGCGACTCCAGACTCCGACTCGTCTCCCCGCGCTCCGTCGCCGCGGCCCGCAAGGCGGTGACCGACCGACGCGCCCGTACCGCCTCCCGGCCCCCGGCGGGCACCCCGGCCACGGCCGAACTCGCGAACCGGGCCCGGGCCTCGCTCGCCGACGCCGTACGGCTCGCCCGCTGGGCCGAGCTCAACCTCGGTGCCGGAGACGGAGGCCGGCCCGCCCCGGCGGGAGCGCTGCCCGCCTCCGACGTGGAACGGGCCGCCGCCGAACTGAACCTGACACACGGGCAGATCCGGGTCGGCTGGGACCGTGCCCGGCTCGCCGGCCTCGTGGAAGTGCACGGCGGCCACGCCCGGCCCGGCTGGCGGCTGCGCGCCTGGGACCGCGACGACACCGCCGTACTGCGCGGCTGGGTCGCCCTGTTCGACGCCTGGTCACTGGTCCACCCGGCCCCCGCCGACATCGCGCCCGCGGTCGTCGCCGAGGTGGTCGAGGCGATGCCCCAACTGCTGTCCCTGCTCCAGCTGTCCGCCGGTCCCGTGACCGTTCCGGATCTGCTGGACCTGCTCGGCCAGCGGGTCACCGAACTGCGCGACGAGCGCTGCGAGGTCCCCTACGACGCCCCGGCGCGCGAGACTTCGCCCTCTGGCGGGACGCCGGCCGGCGCCGAAGCAGCGGCAGTCAGCTCCGATCTGACCGGCTCTCACCTGACCGGCCCTCATCTGGCCGGCCCTGAGGCGACCGGCCCCGAGGCGACCGGCACCGGCGTGGCCGTCGCCGTCGCGGAGGCCGCCACGGCGCCCGTGCCGCTCGCCCGGCTGCTGCGCTGGGCGCTCGGCGGACTCGCCGCCGTCGACGCCGTCACCCTCGGTCCCGCCCAGGCCGCGCTCACCCCCCTCGGCAGCTGGGCCGTCTGGGTCAAGCTCGAACAGATCTGCGTCGCCGCGCAGAGCCCGGCCGGGAACATCGAGCAGTCCGCCGCCGCGATGCTGCACGGCTGCGCCCGCCTCACCCCGGGACCGGCCCGCGCCGAGTACCAGGCCTGGCTCGCCGCCCGGCCCGTCGGCCACGCCGTCAGCGAGCTCCTGCACGCCGCCCGCGGCGAGGACGCCCTGCTGCGCGGCCTCGCCTTCGAGGCCCTGCGCGTGGTCGGCGCCCCGGCCGAACCCGAGGTGCGCGCCGCCGTCCGCGACGCCGCCCTGCGGCCGTACGCCCTGCTCTGGCTCGCCGAGCACGACGGGGTGGATCCCGACGAGGCCCAGGACGTGCTCACCGCCGAGGAGTCGACCTGGCTCTGGGTGGACACCGCGGCCGCCATCGCCGACCACGGCGAGGCCGACCTGCTGGCCCGCCACCTCGACTCGGCCGTCCGCACCACCGTCCCGCGGCTGCTGGACGAGGTCCGCGCGGTCGGCCATCCGCGTACCGTCCAGGTCCTGGTCGCCCTGGCGGCCGCCCATCCGGACCCGGCCCTGGCCAAGGCGGTCCGCCGGGCCGCGTTCCAGGTCCACACCGGCGGCGCGTAGCACCCGTACGGGTACGTGCGCAGGAACGCGCCGCGGGTCTCAGACCTGCGGCGCGTACGTCCCGAAGCTCCAGATGTTGCCCTCGGCGTCCCTGGCCATGTAGTCGCGGGAGCCGTAGTCCTGGTCGGTGGGCTCCATCAGGATCTCCACGCCGTGCTCGGCGGCCCGCCGGTGGTGGGCGTCCACGTCGTCGACCACCACGTAGACCCCCACGGGCCCGCCGCCCTCCATGGCCTTGTCGAAGACGCTGCCGGTGCCCTTGCTGCCCAGCATCACCAGGCCGTTGCCGTACGCCAGCTCCGCATGCATCACAGCGCCGTCCTCGCCCTCGTACACCGCGACCTGGCTGAAGCCGAAGGCCCCGGTCAGCAGCTTGATCGCCGCCTTCGCGTCGCGAAAACGCAGCGTGGGACAGATGGACGGAACGCCTGCCATGACGACCACTCCCTCTCGGTGACGGTGACCCACGTCACAGCATGGCAGGCGGCGCCGACCGTCAGCGGAAGGTGTCGCACCGGGCCATGTCGCCCGTGCGGTAGCCCTGGTAGAACCACTGCTGGCGCTGCTGGGCCGAACCGTGCGTCCAGGACTCCGGGGTCACGCGGCCCTGGAACTTCTCCTGGATCCGGTCGTCGCCGACCGCGCCCGCCGCGTCCAGGCCGTCCCTGATGTCCTGGTCGGTGAGGCTCTTGATCAGCGGGCGGCCCGTGGACTCGTCCGGGGTCCGCGTCGCGTGGTGCGCCCAGACCCCCGCGTAGCAGTCGGCCTGCAGTTCGACCTTGACCGCGTTGCTGTTCGCGCCCGGCTGTCCGCCCTGGGCCAGCTGCAGGGTGCCGGTCAGGTTCTGGATGTGGTGCCCGTACTCGTGGGCGACGACATAGGCCTGGGCGAACGGGCCGCCGCTCGCGCCGAACTTCGTCCTCAGGTCGTCGAAGAAGTCGAGGTCCAGGTAGACCCGCCGGTCGGCTGGGCAGTAGAAGGGGCCGACCGCCGAGGTGGCGGCCCCGCAGGCGGTGTTCACGCGACCGGTGAAGAAGAACGTCGACGCCGGGGTGTAGCGGCCGCCGCGGCGGGCGAACTCCTCCCTCCAGAAGTCCTGGGTGCTGTTGACGACCGCGACCAGCCGGCAGTCCTCCCGCGCGTTCGCGTCCCGCCCCTTCTTGCACGACTGCTCCACCTGACTGACGGACGACGAGGTCGCCACCGGCTCCGGGTTCCCCGAGGACAGCCCCAGTTCGTCCGGGCCCACGCCGAAGAGCAGCCCGAGGACCAGGGCGATGAGGCCCGCGATACCGCCGCCGATCGTCGCCCGGCCGCCCGGGATGCGGCTGCCGCGCACGTCCTCGACCTCGGAAGTGTCCAGATCGGCGTCGTCGTCGAACTGCATCCCGCACCGCCCTCGATTCCACGTGGCCGCCCAGTGGCGCGTATCACCCGGTCCATCCTGATACGTGCCCCGGCCTCCCGGGGGATCCGTGGGCCGGACGGGGGACGGAAGAGGGGGGCGGGAGGGGCGTGCGTCGAGGGTCGGACGCCCCCATAACCAGTTGCACACCCCCGGTAGAATGAATCCCATGGCAAATCTCCTCGCGGATTAGCGGCGTCGAAGCATCGCGTCCTGCCCCCCTTCCGCCGTCCCCCCGCCCTGGAGTATTTCCGTGATCACCGCCACCGGCGTCGAGCTGCGCGCCGGCGCCCGCGTCCTCATCGAGTCCGCCTCGTTCCGCATCGCCAAGGGCGACCGCATCGGCCTGGTCGGCCGCAACGGAGCGGGCAAGACGACCCTCACCAAGTGCCTGGCCGGCGAGGGCCAGCCCGCCGCCGGCTCCATCACCCGCTCGGGCGAGGTCGGCTACCTCCCGCAGGACCCGCGCACCGGCGACCTGGACGTCCTGGCCCGCGACCGGATCCTGTCCGCCCGCGGCCTCGACGTCCTGATCAAGAAGATGCGGATGAACGAGGAGCGCATCGCCACCGGCGCCGGCGCCACCCGGGAGAAGGCGCTCAAGCAGTACGAGCGCCAGGAGACCGAGTTCCTCACCAAGGGCGGGTACGCCGCCGAGTCCGAGGCCGCGACCATCTCGGCCGCCCTCAGCCTCCCCGACCGGGTCCTCGGCCAGCCGCTGCACACCCTCTCCGGAGGCCAGCGCCGCCGCGTCGAGCTCGCCCGGATCCTCTTCTCGGACGCCGACACCCTGCTCCTCGACGAGCCGACGAACCACCTCGACGCCGACTCCATCGTCTGGCTGCGGGACTACCTGAAGAACTACCGCGGCGGCTTCGTCGTGATCTCCCACGACGTCGACCTGGTCGAGACCGTCGTCAACAAGGTCTTCTACCTGGACGCCAACCGCTCCCAGATCGACGTCTACAACATGGGCTGGAAGCTCTACCAGCAGCAGCGCGAGGCCGACGAGAAGCGCCGCAAGCGCGAGCGCCAGAACGCCGAGAAGAAGGCCGCGGCCCTGAACTCGCAGGCCGACAAGATGCGCGCCAAGGCCACCAAGACCGTCGCCGCGCAGAACATGGCCAAGCGCGCCGACCGGCTGCTCGCAGGCCTGGAGGCCGTCCGCGTCTCCGACAAGGTCGCCAAGCTCCGTTTCCCGGACCCGGCGCCCTGCGGCAAGACCCCGCTGACCGCCGAGGGCCTGTCGAAGTCGTACGGCTCGCTGGAGATCTTCACCGACGTCGACCTGGCCATCGACAAGGGCTCCCGCGTCGTCATCCTCGGCCTCAACGGCGCCGGCAAGACCACGCTGCTGCGGCTGCTGGCGGGCACCGAGAAGCCGGACACCGGCGAGGTCACCCCGGGCCACGGCCTCAAGCTCGGCTACTACGCCCAGGAGCACGAGACGCTCGACCCCGACCGCACGGTCCTCGAGAACATGCGCTCGGCCGCGCCCGACCTGGACCTGGTCGCCGTACGCAAGACCCTCGGCTCGTTCCTCTTCTCCGGCGACGACGTGGACAAGCCCGCCGGGGTCCTCTCCGGCGGCGAGAAGACCCGCCTGGCCCTGGCCACGCTGGTCGTCTCCTCGGCGAACGTGCTGCTGCTCGACGAGCCCACCAACAACCTCGACCCGGCCAGCCGCGAGGAGATCCTGGGCGCGCTGCGCACGTACAAGGGCGCGGTCATCCTCGTCACGCACGACGAGGGCGCGGTCGAGGCGCTGGAGCCGGAGCGGATCATCCTGCTCCCGGACGGCGTCGAGGACCTGTGGGGCCCGGACTACCGGGACCTCGTCGCCCTCGCCTGATCCCCCGGAGTCGGTGATCCAGTTCCTTATGGATCATTCGGCTCAGGCGTGATCCATCATCTGAGTGAGACGGTCTCGTACCTCTGCGCTCTGTACGACGGCCCCGGCCGTGCCCGCACGGGCATGCTGCCGGGGCCGTCGTTTTGTGCCGTCCGGCCCCTGACCTGGCGATTCCCGGTGAGGGTGGAGAAGTGTGACGGACGTCATGCAGCGGAAGAGAAGATTCCGTTCTGCTGATGTGTCCACTGGTCGGGAAATGCCGTCGTACCGACCTTGCTGAATGGGTGGCCAGGAAGCCGGGGAGGGGTGATCATGAGAAGTCCAGAGCGCACTTCCCATGAGGAGGCACGGGTGGCCGAGACTCTGAAGAAGGGCAGCCGGGTAACCGGCGCCGCGCGCGACAAGCTCGCGGCAGACCTGAAGAAGAAGTACGACTCCGGTGCGAGTATCCGGGCGCTGGCCGAGGAAACCGGCCGGTCCTACGGATTCGTCCACCGGATGCTCAGCGAGTCCGGAGTCGTGCTGCGTGGTCGCGGTGGCGCGACGCGTGGCAAGAAGGCGGCTTCGGCCTGACCCGGAACCCTGGCCGTCAGGCCCGGGGCCGGGATGGAAGACGCTTGCCTGCCCACACCGCGGTTCCTTCGGTGACCCCCGGTCGGCCGTGTGGCCGATCGGGTGGTTACTGTGCAGTCACTTAGGCCGGGATTGCCGGCCGACTGCACACCGGAGGCACCAGATGGCTCTGCTCGACAAGGACGGCGTACGGCTCACCGTGGACGACTCGGTCGCCACGGTGACACTGACCAATCCGGCCAAGCGAAACGCTCAGTCCCCCGCGCTCTGGCGGGCGTTGACGGAGGCCGGAAGGTCGTTGCCGGGCACCGTCCGGGTCGTGGTGCTGCGCGGTGAGGGCAAGTCCTTCTCCGCCGGACTCGACCGGCAGGCGTTCACCCCCGAGGGTTTCGAGGGTGAGCCGTCCTTCCTCGATCTGGCGCGCGGTTCGGACGAACTGCTCGACTCGACCATTGCCGAGTACCAGGAGGCTTTCACCTGGTGGCGGCGCAACGACATCGTTTCCATCGCCGCCGTACAGGGGCACGCGATCGGCGCCGGCTTCCAGCTCGCGCTGGCGTGTGACCTGCGGGTGGTCGCGGACGACGTGCAGTTCGCCATGCGCGAGACCAGCCTGGGCCTCGTGCCGGACCTGGCGGGCACGCAGCCGCTGACCTCCCTGGTGGGCTACGCCCGCGCGCTCGAGATCTGCGCGACGGGCCGTCTCGTGCATGCCGAGGAGGCGGAGCGGGTCGGGCTGGCCAACCTGGTCGTCCCGGCCGACGAGCTCGACGCGGCGGTGCAGGACCTCACGACGGCGCTGCTGGCTCCGCCGCGGGACGCCGTGATCGAGACGAAGGCGCTGCTCCGCGAGGCGGTGTCCCGCCCGTACGACGACCAGCGCTCGGCGGAACGCGCCGCCCAGGCCCGCCGCCTCCGCGACCTGGCCGGCCTCTCGGACTGACCCCCCCCGCCGCCTCCGACGCCGGCAGGCTGCTCTTGCAGCCCCGCCGGCGTTCGAGGCGCGGCTCCGGGCAGAGCCCGGGGAACGGCGGTAGGGGACTCCGCACAGCGGACCGGCCCTCAGGGGATCAGGAGGGCCTTGCCCGGAACCGCCCGGGCTTCGATCGCGCGATGCGCGTCCGCGGCCTCCGCAAGGGGGAACCTGCGCGCGATCACCGGGCGGAGCCGCCCCGCCGCCGCCTCGGCCAGCGCATGGCCCGCCAGGCGGGTGATCTCCGCCGGCGGGAACTGGACCTCCGCTATCCCCCGCAGAGCGATCCGGCGCCGCTCCACCTCCGCCGGGTCCGGCTCCGTGAAGCCGCCGCCGGGGGCGCCGTGCGCCGAGACCCGCCCGCCGTCCCGGACCAGCCCGAAGCCCGCCAGGCCCAGCTCGCCGCCGACCCCGTCGAGCAGGACGTCCACCGGACCGCCGACCGCCTCGGTCCAGCCCGGTTCCGTGTAGTCCACCGCCCGGTCCGCCCCCAGCTCCCGGACCAGCGCCAGTTTCCGCTCGCCCCGCGCCGCCCCCACCACGTACGCTCCCGCCGCCACCGCCATCTGCACCAGCAGCGTCCCCATCCCGCCGGCGGCGCCCAGGATCAGCACCCGGTCTCCCGGCTTGATCCCGACGCCCTCGACGATGCCCGAGCCGGTCACCCCGTCGTGCGCCAGCGCCGCCGCCTTCGCCGGTTCCAGCCCGTCCGGGACCGGGACCAGCAGTTCCACCGGGACCCGGACCAGTTCCGCGTACGTCCCCTTCGTACCCGGGGCGGCCACCACCCGGCGGCCCCGCCAGCCCGGGTCCACCCCTTCGCCCACCGCGAGGACCGTCCCCGCGGCCGCGCCGCCCGGCACGTACGGCGGGTGGATGCCGAAGGACGCGCCCCAGCCCCCGCGGATCTGCGTCTCCACGTAGATGGTGTCCACGGCCTCGGCCCGGACCACCACCTCGCCCGCCCCCGGGACCGGGTCCGCCAGCTCGACCGGCACCAGGACCTCCGGACCGCCGTACCCGTCCACCCGTATCGCCCGCATGACATCCCCCTCGTTCGGCATTCACGTTCGGCATTCGGAACGTGCCACGGCCGTTTTCGGCCTTGATCACTCGCCCACTCTCGGACCTCGACCGCGGTTGAGGTCAAGCGGCGGCATGAATCCGGTCCCGGCCGACCGGCGTAGTCCCTGCGCGCCAACGCGGCCGCCCGCTTACCGTGGTGAGGAGTGAGTCCATCCGCGCGAAGGGACACGCGATGACCGAATCCGCATCCGGGGGCGCCTCCCGCAACCCGGGCGACCGGGGCCGCACCACCATCTCCGACGGGGTGGTCGAGAAGATCGCCGGGCTCGCCGCCCGCGAGGTGGTCGGTGTCCACGCCATGGGCAGCGGCACCGGCCTCTCCCGTACCTTCGGCGCCGTCCGCGACCGCGTCCCCGGCGGGGCGAAATCGTCCGTCACCCGCGGGGTCAAGGCAGAGGTCGGCGAGGTGCAAACGGCCCTCGACCTCGAGATCGTCGTCGACTACGGCGTGTCGATCCGCGACGTGGCCCGGGCCGTCCGTGAGAACGTCATCTCGGCGGTCGAGAGGATGACGGGCCTGGAAGTCGTCGAGGTCAACATCGCGGTCAGCGACGTCAAGCTCCCCGACGAGCCCGACGAAGAGCCGGAAACCCGACTCCAGTGAGGGAGCCCGCATGAGGATGGCGGTCGTCGGCCTCTTCGCCGGCATGGCGCTGGCCTTCGCCGGATACTTCGGCGGGTTCGGGGCCTTCCTGCTGGTGGCGGCGCTCGGTGCCATCGGCTTCGTCGTGGGCCGGTTCCTGGAAGGGGACCTGGAACCCGGCGACTTCTTCCGCCCCCGCGACCGCGACAGGTGAGGCCCCGATGAGCACGCCACGGACGACCCCGCCGCGGGTGCCGCCGGCCGACCGGGGGTCCACCCGGATCGGTGACCGGGTCGTCGCCAAGATCGCGGCCCAGGCCGCCCGGGAGGCGCTCGCCGCGCAGACCGGCGGGCCGCCGACGGCCGCGGGTACCGCGCGCGCCGTCGGACTCGTCGGGTCCGTCGGGTCCGCGCGCCCCGCCGGCGCCGGGCCGGCCGCCCCGCACGCCACCGTCACCGTGCACCACGACATCGCCCGGGTACGGGTGAGCCTCGAGCTCGACTACCCCTCGGACCTCGGCGCCCAGTGCGCAGCGGTACGCCGCCAGGTCGTCTCCCGCATCGAGGAGTGCGCCGGCATGTCCGTACCCGAGGTGGACATCGACATCGAGCACCTGCACTCCGCGCACACCTCCGGCTCCGCCGTACGGGACCGGAAGCTGCGGTGACGGCGCCCTCCCCCGGCCGTGCCCCGGACCCGGACCTGGACCCGGATCCCGGGCGGGCCCCGGTCCGCGCCGCGCGGTTCCGGTCGGCCCGGCGGGTCCCGGCCGCGCTGACCGCACTCGCCGTGCTCGGGGTGGCGGGCCTGTTCCTCTACGACCTCGCCGCCGTACGGGCCGGCCGTCCCGGGATGGAATGGCGCCGCGAACTCGCCCACCAGCTGGAGCGGCAGACCCCCGCGGACCCGTGGGTCCTCGTGTGCGCCGGTGCCCTCGCCGTGGCCGGGGCGGTGCTCCTGCTCCTCGCGCTGACCCCCGGGCTCCGCGCGATCCTGACGATGCGGACGGCGGACCCGGAGGCCGGGGTACGGGCCGGGCTCGGTCGCAAGGCCGCCGCGCTGGTGCTGCGGGACCGGGCCATGGAGGTGTCCGGGGTGCAGTCGGCGCGGGTCGCGGTGGGCCGTTCCCGCGTCGCGGTCCGGGCCGCTTCGCACTTCCGCGAGCTGGACGACGTACGGGCCGACCTGGAGGCCGTGCTCGCGGTCGGCATCGAGGAACTGGGCCTCGCGCACCCGCCGCAGCCGCGGGTACGGGTCACCCGGGCCCCCGTCGGGAAGAGGTGAGGGGATGCTCGGGACGGTGAACCGGATCCTGCTCGGGATCATCGGCCTCGTCCTGCTGGCGGCCGGGGCGGCGCTGCTGGCGGCGTTCCGACCGCTCGGCGGCCGCCACGAGCCGCTGCTGACGGAGGCGACCCGGCTGCGGTACTGGCATGCCGAGGGCTGGTGGTGGTGGGCGGTGCTCGCCGGGCTCGGGTTGTGCGTGGTGCTCGCACTGTGGTGGCTGGTGGCCCAGCTGAGGCGTTCGCGGCTGACCGCGCTGGTGGTGGACACCGGGGACGAGGCGTTCGCGGTGCTGCGGGGGCGGGCGCTGGAGGAGGCGGTGGCCGCCGAGGCGGGGGCGCTGGAGGGGGTCGCCCGGTGCAGCGTCGTGCTGCGCGGGCGGCAGGGGAAACGCAGTCGGCGCAGTGCGCCGAAGCTCCAGGTGGAGCTGGAGCTGGAACCGCATGCCGTCCCGGCCGATGCGCTGGCCGCGCTGGCCGGGCCGGTGCTGAACCACGCCCGCCGGTCTGCGGGCCTTGCCGAACTCCCCGCGGAGGCCCGCTTCCGGATCGCCAAGCACCGGGCCCGCCGCGTCACGTGATGAGCGGGGAGGGCCTCAGAAGGGGAGGGCCTCAGAAGCCGTGGCGGGAGCCGCCGTCGACCGGGAGCATGATGCCCGTCAGGTACGAGGCCGCGGGCGACAGCAGGAACGCCGCCGAGCGGCCGAACTCCTCCGGGGTGCCGTAGCGCCTCAGCGGAATGCCGGATTCGTTGGCCGCGCGGGCCGCCTCGGCGTCGCCCGACAGCGCGTCGAGCTCGCGGACGCGGTCGGTGTCGATCCGGGCCGGCAGCAGCCCGACCACGCGGATGCCGCGCGGTCCGAGCTCCACCGACAGGGACTTGGCGAAGCCCGCCAGCCCGGGCCGCAGGCCGTTGGAGATGGTCAGGCCGGGGATCGGCTCGTGGACCGAGCCCGACAGGACGAAGCCGATGACCCCGCCCTCGCCCAGCTCGGCCGCCGCCGCGCGGGCCAGGCGTACGGCGCCCAGGAAGACCGCTTCGAACGCCGCGGCCCACTGCTCGTCGGTGTTGCTCGCCGCCGAACCGGGGGCGGGGCCGCCGACGCTGACGAGGATGCCGTCCAAGCGGCCGAAGCGTTCCTTCGCGGCGGCGACGAGCGCGGCCGCCGACTCCGGGTCGGCGTTGTCCGCGGCGACCCCCACCGCGTTCGGACCCAGCGAGGCCGCCGCCTCGGCGGCGCGCGCCGCGTCGCGGCCCGTCACGATCACCTTCGCGCCGTCCGCCGCCAGTTCGCGTGCCGAGGCGAAGCCCAGGCCCCGGGTGGCTCCGGTGACGACGTAGACACGGTCCTTCAGTCCAAGATCCATGCCCGACACGCTACGCCGTCGGCGCCGGCTCCCGCTCGGGGGTGGCGCCGGCCGCCGCGGCCGCCGCCCGGTCGCGCTTCTCGCGCCGTACGAGGACCAGCCAGCCCACCGGCACCGCCGAGGCGAACAGCCACCACTGCACGGCGTACGCCATGTGCGGGCCGATCGAGTCGTGGTCGGGATCGGCGACCGTCTCCGGGCTGCCGCCCGCCGGGGCCGGAGCGGTGAGCTCCAGGTAGCCGCCGAGGACGGGCCGGGCCAGGTACTCCGCCTGCTGCGCGCTGTTGATCAGCATCACCTGGCGGTCCGGCAGGCCCTTGCGGTCCTTGATGCCGCTGCCGCCGCTCGTCTCGTCGGCCTTCAGGCGGCCGGTGACCGTCACCTCGCCCGCGGGCGCGGCCGGCACGGGCGGGTACGCGCGCGGGTCGTCGCCGCCGGCCACCCAGCCGCGGTTGACCAGGACCACCCGGCCGTCGGCCAGCACCAGCGGGGTCAGGACGTGGAAGCCGACCTTGTCGTCGTTGTCGGTGCGCATCCGCACGACGACCTCGTGCGCGGTGTCGTACGTCCCGGTGGCGGTGACGGCGCGCCAGTAGTCGGCGCGCGGGACCCGGTGGCCGGGGGAGGTCACCTCGGTCATCGGGACCGGCTTCGCGGACAGGTTCGAGGCGATCAGCTCGTTCTGGGCGACCCGGTGCTCATGGCGGTGGTACTGCCAGAACCCCAGCTTGATCATCGCGGGGATGAGGGCGAGGGCGACGAGGGTGAGGCACACCCATTGCCGGGTCAGCACAAAGCGGTACACGCCCACGACGGTACCCCCAGCCGGGAAGACCCCGGTGGCCGGGTGGCCGTCCGGGGTCGGGACGGGGAACGGGGATGGGGAACCGGGGGAGCGTCACACGGGGGTTCGGGGAGGGTCAGACGCGGTCGACGATGCCCACCTTCCCTTCCGCGCGGGCGCAGTGCGCCCCGCAGAACCACTGGCCCTCGACCTCGACGCCCTGCCCGATGATCTGCACCCGGCAGTGCTCGCAGATGGGCGCCATGCGGTGGATGGCGCAGGAGAAGCAGTCGAAGACGTGCACGCTGCCCTGCGCGTGCACTTCGAAGGACATGCCGTAATCGTTTCCGCAGACCTCACAACGTGCCATGCGCCACAGGGTGGGACCGGACGGGCGGAACGCGGAAGCGGGTGCCGGGCGAGTCGCCCGATGCTCACCCGTCTGCCGCAGCGACGTCCCGCAGCAGTTGGGTGAAGGCCGCCTCGTCGACCACCGGCGTACCGAAGGACTTCGCCTTGACCGTCTTGGAGGTGGCCGAGTCGGGGTCGTTCGTCACGAGCAGGCTCGTGAGCCGCGACACACTCGTCGCGATGTGCAGGCCCGCCTCGATCGCCCGGTCCTCCAGCAGTTCCCGCTCCACCGAGGTGTCACCCGAGAAGGCGATCCGCATGCCCTGCTTCAGCGGCTTGCCGTCCTCGAAGCGGCCCGGGTTGGGGTGCGGGCACGCCGGCCGCTTGCGCGAGGGCCGCCAGCTGCCGCTCCCGTACGAGGCCTGCCGGCCGATCCGCGGGGTGACGGCGGAGTCCGACCACTCCGTCAGCGGCCGGCATTCCAGCAGGGGCAGTCGTACGCCGTCCCGCGCGGCGGCGTGCAGCGACGGACGGAACGCCTCCGCGAGCACGCGGGCGTCGTCGAGAGCGTGGTGGGCGCGCTGCTGGACCACGCCGAAGTGCGCGGCGAGCGATTCCAGCTTGTGGTTGGGCAGCGGGAGGTTCAGTTCCTTCGACAGGGCGATGGTGCACAGCCGCTGACGGACCGGCGCGGTCTCGGCGGCCCGCGCGTACTCCCGGGCGATCATCTGCCAGTCGAAGATGGCGTTGTGCGCGACCAGCACCCGGTCCGCGAGCCGGTCCGCGAACTCCCCGGCGATGTCCTTGAAGAGCGGCGCGTCCTGGAGCATGTCGCTGGTGAGCCCGTGGATCCAGACCGGTCCCGGGTCCCGCAGGGGGTTGACCAGGGTGTACCAGTGGTCCTCCACGTTGCCCTGCGCGTCGAGCCGGTAGACGGCGGCGGAGATTATCCGGTCGTCGCGAGCGAGCCCGGTCGTCTCCACGTCGACGACCGCGTACCCCTCGGGGTACGCGGTCGGCCACGTCGTCTCTGCGGTCGTACGGTCGTCGAGCATGGTCACAGAGGATATCGGCACGGACTGACACCCGGAGCCCGATGGCCCGGGCCGGCCCGGGCGCGGGCCCGCGAACCGATTCACCGCAGGGGCGGATTCGGCGACGCCAGCAGGGAGCGTACGAGGGCCCGTACGGACAGCAGGAACAGCCGTTCCGGATCCGCCGGGTGGGCCAGGGCGCGGGCGAGTTCCGGGTCGTCGGGGGCGGCGGAGGGGTCCCAGAGGTCGCTCTCGGCGGGGGACTGGGCGGGGGAGCGCTCGCGATTGCGCTCCACGAGGAGGTAGCCGACGATCTGGAACTGGACCGCGCGCACCGTGTCGGCGGCCCTGGCACCGCGCAGCCCGGCCGCGTGCACCTCGTGGACCAGGGCCTGCTGGGCGGGCAGGAACATCCGCTCGGTGAGCCCGCGTTCGTGGACCATCGCGATCAGGTGCGGCCGCTCGCGCAGCTCGCGGCGCAGGGTCCGGGCCACGGAGAGGATCCGCTCGGTGGGGGTGCGGCCGGCCGGCCGGATCGCGCCCATGTCCTGGACGGTCCGCTCCACGAGGGCGTCGAGCAGTGATTCGCGGTTGCCGACGTGCCAGTAGATGGAGGTGACCGCGGTACCCAGCTCGGCGGCGAGTTTGCGCATGGTGAGGGCGCCCGGGCCGTGCTGCTTGACCAGGCACGCGGCCTTCTCCAGTACCTCGTCGCGGGTGAGCGTGGTTCTGGCCATGGCCGTCCCGCCAATCTGTCGGATCGTCAGTTCTGGTCCGTGCAGGGGTCTTTACCCTTCATCGGTGGCGGTGTAACTGTGTTACAGAACCGATCCGCTCAAGACGAGGGATGGTGCGAGATGGCACGCGTACGGTACGGAGCGCGCACCGAGGCCGAGATCACGGCGTCGCGCGAGAAGAGTTCCCGGCTCCCCGACATCTGGTCCACCGGCGTGGTGGCGGTCTGGGAGAGCGACCCGGACGTGGTGGCGGCGGTCCTGCCCCCGCCGCTCAAGCCCGCCGAGCGGCCCCTCGTACGGGCCAACATCAGCAAGGTCGACCTGCCCGGCTACCCCCTCGGCGCCGGCTCCGTGGCCGTCGCCGCGCAGCACGGCGGGGTCGAGGGCTGGTACCCGCTGGTCATGCCGATGACCCACGAGCGGGCCCTGATCGGCGGCCGCGAGGTCTTCGGCGAGCCGAAGAAGCTGGGCGAGGTCGACGTCGAGCGGGACGGCCTCGTCGTACGGGCCTCCCTGGCCCGGCACGGGATCGCCTTCGTGGAGGTGCGCGGGGCGGTGGACCGCGAACTGCCGCTGCCCGAGCCCGCCGCCAAGACCGACTTCTACTTCAAGTTCCTCCCGGCGGTGGACGGTTCGGGCTTCGACGCCGACCCGGTGCTCGTCCACGTCACCCGCAACGAGAAGGTCCGCAAGCTCGAGCACGTCACCGGTGACGTGGTCCTGCGCGAGTCGATGTTCGACCCCGTCGCCGACCTCCCCGTACGCCGGATCGTGGAGATCACCATCGGCGAGAAGACCACCGACCAGAAGGGCCGCGTCGTCGAGCGGGTCAGCGCCCAGGCCCTCCTCCCGTACATCCACCAGCGCTACGACGACCCGATGCAGATCCTCGACGCGCCCCCGGAGGGATCGTCAGAGGGGAGGGTGTGACATGAGGCTCGAACCGGGACAGGTGGCCGTCGTCACCGGCGCCGCCGGCGGAATCGGCCTCGCCATGGCCCGCCGCTTCGCCGCCGAGGGGCTGAAGGTCGTCCTCGCCGACGTGGAGGAGGGCGCCCTGCGCAAGGCCGCCGACGAGCTGACCGCCGACGGCGCCCAGGTGCTCGCCCGGGTCGTCGACGTCGGCGACCGCGACTCCGTGATCGCGCTGGCCGACGCCGCGTACGACACCTTCGGCGCCGTGCACGTGCTGTGCAACAACGCGGGCGTCGGCTCCGGCGCGGAAGGCCGGATGTGGGAGCACGAGCCCAACGACTGGAAATGGGCCTTCTCCGTCAACGTCTGGGGCGTCTTCCACGGCATCCAGGCCTTCGTCCCCCGCATGATCGCGGCCGGCGGACCCGGCCACGTCGTCAACACCTCTTCCGGCGACGGCGGCATCGCCCCGCTGCCCACCGCCTCCGTCTACGCCGTCACCAAGGCGGCCGTGGTCACCATGACCGAGTCCCTGTACGCCCACCTCAAGGCGGAGGGCGCGGCCGTCGGCGCCTCCGTCCTCTTCCCCGGCCCGCACATGCTGCGCACCGGACTGTGGGAGTCGCACCGCAACCGGCCCGAGCGGTACGCGAAGCAGCGGCCGCGCAAGACCCCGTACCGCAGCCTCGACCAGTACGAGGCCGCGATGAAGCAGGCCGGCCACGAGGTGGACTTCACCCCGGTCGAGGAGGTCGCCGAGCACGTCGTCGACGGCATCCGCGCCGACCGCTTCTGGATGCTCCCGGCGAGCGAGCACAGCGACCGGCAGATCCGCGCCCGGTCGCAGTCGATGCTCGACCGCGCCAACCCCGCCTATCTGGAGAGCTTCATCCTCGACTGAGGAGCGTTTGCAGTGAGTGAGACCGTGAGCGACAGCAGTGCGTACGAAGACCCGTACCTGATCATCTCCTCCGACTGCCACGCGGGCCTGCCGACCGAGCAGTACCGCCCGTACCTCGACTCCCGCTTCCACCCCCAGTTCGACGAGTTCCTCGGCCAGCGCGACGCCCGCCGCGCCGAGGCCACGAAGCTCGGCGTCCGCAACGAGGCCTTCGCCGAGAAGTGGTTCCACGACCACGAGGAAGGCCTCAGGGGCGGCTGGGACACGGCGCAGCGCCTGAAGGAACTCGACGGCGACGGGGTGGCCGGCGAGGTCGTCTTCCCCGACGCCGACGCCGTGGACAGCCAGACCGCCGCGCCCTTCGGGGTGGGCCTCGGGCTCTCCGGCGACCAGGACCCCGAGCTCGGCATGGCGGGCGCGCAGGCGCACAACCGCTGGCTGGCGGAGTTCGTCTCCGAGACCCCCGAGCGGCACTGCGGGGTCGCCCTGCTGCCCGTCACGGGCGAGCCGTCGAAGGTCGTCGCCGAGATCCACCGGGCCAAGGAGTCCGGGCTCGGCGCGTTGATGATCCCCGCGATGTGGGTGGACAAGGCGCCGTACCACGACCGCCGCTACGACCCGGTCTGGGCGGCCGCGGCCGAGACGCAGATGCCGATCGTCACCCACTCGGGGTCCTCGCCCCGCCACGAGTACGGCGACCACCTGGGCATCTTCGTGTCCGAGGTCACCTGGTGGCCGGCCCGCCCGCTGTGGTTCCTGCTCTGGTCCGGGGTCTTCGAGCGGCACCCGGGCCTGAAGTTCGGCGTCGCCGAATCGGGCTGCTGGTGGCTGCCGAACCAGCTGTGGTTCATGGACCGGCTGTACCTCGGCGCGCACGGCGGCAAGAAGCTGTCGCCGTTCGAGGAGCTCAAGCGCCCGCCGAGCGAGTACCTGGACCGCCAGGTGTTCATCTGCGCGACCAACACCAAGCGGCGCGAGCTCGCGCAGCGCTACGAGATCGGCGTGGACAACATCCTGTGGGGTTCGGACTTCCCGCACCCCGAGGGGACCTGGCCCAACACCCGGAGCTGGCTGAAGAACACCTTCCACGACATCCCGGTCGGCGAGACCCGCCGGATGCTGGGGCTGGCGGCGGCGGACGTCTTCGGCTTCGACACGGACAAGCTGGCCCCGATCGCCCGCCGGATCGGCCCGACCCCGGCGGAGCTGGGCCAGCCGGCCGACCAGGCTTCCGTGGAGGCCTCGTGGGCCCGCTCGCGGGAGACGGGCCGCCACTGGCTGACGGGCCACGACTTCCCCGTCCTGGGGGTGTCCTGATGGCGGACCGCTACACGGTCATCTCGGCGGACTGCCACGCCGGCGCCGACCTGCTGGACTACAAGCCGTACCTGGAGAAGCGGTACCACGAGGAGTTCGACGCCTGGGCCGCCACGTACGTGAACCCGTACGAGGACCTCCTCGCGGACACCGCGGACCGCAACTGGAACTCCGCGCGCCGGCTGTCCGAGCTCGAGGCGGACGGCATCGTGGCCGAGGTCCTCTTCCCCAACACGATCCCGCCGTTCTTCCCCAAGGCCTCGCTGATGGCCCAGCCTCCGACGGCCGCGGAGTACACGATGCGCTGGGCGGGGCTCCAGGCGCACAACCGCTGGCTGGCGGACTTCTGCGCGGACGCACCGGGCCGGCGGGCGGGCGTGGTCCAGATCCTGCTGAACGACGTGGACGCGGCGGTGGAGGAGATCCGCCGCACGAGGGAGGCAGGCCTGACGGGCGGCATCCTGCTGCCCGGCGTCCCGCCCGGATCGTCGGTCCCCGAGCTGTACTCGGCCGCGTACGACCCGATCTGGGCGGTGTGCGACGAGCTGGACGTCCCGGTCAACCACCACGGCGGCTCGGCGTCGCCGCCGCTCGGCGACGAACCGGCCGCGAGGGCGGTCTTCATGGTCGAGACCACGTGGTTCTCGCACCGCGCCCTCTGGCACCTCGTCTTCGGCGGGGCCTTCCGCCGCCACCCCGGCCTGAAGCTGGTCCTGACGGAGCAGGGCTCCGGCTGGATCCCGGGGGTGATCGAGATGCTGGACTACTACCACGGCCGCCTGGTGAACGCGGCTGCCGAGGCGGCCACGGCGGAGTCCAAGTTCGGCGCCGGCCTGGCCGAATCCATGGGCAAGGGCCCGAGCGAGGTCTGGCGGGACAATTGCTTCGTGGGGGCCAGCTTCATGCGCCCGCACGAGGTCCCGCTGCGGGACCGGATCGGCCTCGACAAGATCATGTGGGGCAGCGACTACCCCCACGACGAGGGCACGACCCCCTTCTCCCGCGAGGGCCTGCGCATCGCGTACGCGGGCCTCCCGCAGGACGAGGTCGCCGCGATGGTCGGCGGCAACGCGGCCCGCGTGTACGGCTTCGACCTGGCGCAGCTGGACGCGCTGGCGGCGAAGCACGGCCCGTTGGTCTCGGAGATCGCGGAACCCCTCACGCACGTCCCGCCGGAGGCCACCAGCCCGGCCTTCGCCCGAGGAGGCTCGGTCCGCGTCTGGTGATCCCGTGACCCCGCCGGGCGGCTCAGTTCTTGTACACGAGCCGCTCCGGCGGGATCCGCTCGGTGCCGACCACGCTCGTGCGCCGGTCCACCTCGACGACCAGCCCGTCCACGTCCGCGAGCGGCGAGAGGTCCAGCGTTCCGAGGCATTCGCGCAGGACGAGCAGCCGCAGCCCGGGCAGCTCGGTCAGCGGCTCCAGCGTCCCCTCGAACACGCACCTGATCAGGACGAGTTCGGTCAGGCGCTGATACGGCACGAGAGCCGCGAGCGACACGGGTGCGGCGTGCCGGATCTGCAGGGAGCCGAGCCCCGGGAGCGGGAGCGAGCGGACCAGCTGCCGGTACTGCAGGCTGCCCGCGATCGTCAGGTCCTTCACCCCCGGCCACCGCTCGATCCCGTCGAGGGTCATCCTGCGGACGCCCTGCCACAGGGCCAGGGACGTCAGCCCCTCGGCCGCCGGGACGTCCCCGATCCACCGCTGCGCCGGCTCGAACCCGATGACCAGGGACTTGAGCCGGTCGACCGCCGCCAGCGGGGCCAGCGAAAGACCCTCCCGGAGGTAGCCGAAGGCGAGGCTGTCCGCCGCCAGCTCGGCGACCGCCTCGATGCCCGTGACCTCCGGGCAGTCCAGCACGCCGAGGTGGCGCAGCGTCGGATGCCCGGCCAGTGGTGCGAGATCGGTCAGGCTCGGATTGCGGTGGATGACCAGCCACTCCAGGTCCCTCCGCCCGGAGATCTCCGTCGGGACGGCGCCGTTCCACGTGAGGTGGACCCGGCGTATGTGGGGCATCCGGCCGAGCACGGCCAGCTGCTCCGGCGTGCGGACGTGCAGGTGCCCGACGCGCACGGGGGCGTCGGCCAGGACCGCGTCCGCGTACGCGTCGGTGGGGAACCGCCCCCAGGAGTCGGACAGTTCGTGGACCACGTCGTAGCGGTCGTCCCGGCGGAAACCGGCGATGACCTGGAGCGCCCGCTCCCCGCCGACCAGCGCGGCCGTGCGGATGACGGCGGCCGCCTGCTGCTCGGCCAGGCCCGTCGGGCCGGGCAGGAGTTCCAGGACCAGCTCGCCCGCCTTGGCCAGCTCCTCGGCCTGCCCCACGGAGTGCGGCGGCAGCAGGTGCGCCGTGCGCGCCTCCACCTCGTGCCAGACCGCCGGGTCCAGTTCCGGGGCGTGCTCCAGGCAGGCCGCGGCCAGCAGGACCAGCCGGCTGTTGTCCCGCTTGACCTTGTCGGCCCGCCGCAGCAGCTGCCGGAGCAGGCGCGCGCGCTCGTCGGGGCGGGCGTGCCCGACCGCCATGCGGACCACGTCCTCCCACGCGTCCTCGTGGGCGTTGCCCACCAGCACGCCGAAGTCCCGCGCCTCCACGGCAGCCTTGGCCCCCAGGTAGTCCTGGAAGGTGCGGTGCACGAAGTGGACCGACCCGGGCATCGGCTCCCGGAGCAGCCCGCTGCGGATCAGCAGGTGCCGGAACACCTGCTCGGCGCCGGCCTGCGCCCGTACCTGGGGCATGGCGCCGAGCCACTCGCCCACCATCTCCTCGGCCTCCGTGCAGGACGCCTCCACCTGGCCGTTGCGGATGAGCCAGTACGCGAGCCGCTGGAGCAGCAGGGTCTGCTCGTCCCTGCTGAGGTACACGCCCTCGACACCGGAGATGTCCCGCTCGGTGTCCCGGCGTACGAGGAGCATGTCCAGGGCGGCGTCGTACAGCTCCTTGCGCGCCCTCGGCAGGTGCATGTGGCGGTCCCGGTTCAGGGCGCACAGCAAAGCGCACATGAGGGGGTTCGAGGCCAGCCATCCGAGGTCCCGGCGAGAGCCGACGGACTGGATCAGCGACTTCTCGTACCGGTCCAGGCTGTCCCGCTCCTCCTCGGAGCCGCACTCGGCGCGGGCGGAGTCGTGCCAGTGCGTGATGAACGCGCTGACGTCGTCGCGCTCCATCGGCAGCAGGGAGATGAGGGAGAAGGCCTGCCCGGTCAGCCAGTCCTCCGGGACCGCCGACGGGCGTGTGGTCACCACGTAGCGGGCCCGGGGGTAGGCCGCGAGCAGGGATCTGAGCCACTCCTCCGTGCGGCTGCGGAGCTTCGACGGCACCTCGTCGACGCCGTCGACCAGGACGAGTGCCCGCCCTTCGGACAGCAGGCCCTCGACCCATCCCTCCGGGGCCCGCAGCGGCACGCCCGAGGCGCGCAGCCAGTTCTCCGGCATCGGCAGGCCCTCGGGCGAGTTGAACGAGCGCAGCCGCAGGACGAAGGGGACGAGCGTGTTCCAGTGGCGCAGGCCGAGCTTGAAGCTCCGTCTCGCCGCATTCAGGGCCAGCCACTGCACCAGGGTGCTCTTGCCCGAACCCGCCGGGCCGCGCAGCAGTACCCGTTCGGAAGTGCTCAGCGCCAGCTCGGTCTTCATCGCCGAGTGGCGGCCCGGCTCCTCCAGCAGCTGCTCGCCCGTCACCGCCAGGCTGATGTAGGCCAGGTCCAGCGGCCACTCCTGGCGGGCGTGGCTGAAGGTCAGGCCGAACAGCTGGAGGCGGCTGTGGGTTTCGGCGACGTAGCGCGCGTACTGCTCCTCGAAGGCGTAGGCCGCACCGTCCGTGCGTTCCTTCATCCGGTCCACGGCGCGCGCCAGCTCGCCCGTCCGGCGGACCAGCTCCACGTCCGCCCGGGCCCCGAAGCCCGGCAGGGTCGTCACGTACTCCACCGCGTGGACGCAGCACAGCCGGACCAGGTCGCGGTAGACGGCCTCGGCCGGCTCGCTCAGGCCCGAGGCCGCGGCAACCGCCGCGGCCAGCGCCGCAGGGTCCAGGTCCGCCGCGAAGAGGGTCTCCGCGTTCAGCGGGCCCAGCGCCGCGAAGGCGTCGCCCACCGCGTCCAGCGCCGCCAGGCGCTCGTGCTCCGGGAGGCCGCGCGCGGCCGCGTCCAGCCGGGGCGCCAGGGTCTCGGCGAGGCGGCGGACCTCCGCCGCCCCCAGCTCCGCCGGCCGGCGCCAGCGCGGGGCCGGAGCGGCCGGATCCGCCGCCAGACCGGCCCCCGGGGACCGGCTCAGAAGGGACTTCACCAGCGCCCCCGCCGCCGTACCCGCCACCCGTAAGACAACCGTCTCGAAGCCCGTCATCCCCTGCCCTCCCCTTGGCTCGGACATCATCGCGTGAACCGCCGGTAACCCCGATGGATACCGATCGGTAACAACCCCTAGCGGCGCCCCCGAACCCGCTCTATGGTGCGGGCATGCCGAACCTGCCCGATGTCGTGCTGTGGTCCATACCCGCCTTTGTGCTGCTCACCGTCATCGAGGTGGTGAGCTACCGGCTCCATCCCGACGAGGATGCCGCCGGCTACGACACCAAGGACGCGGCGACGAGTGTCGCCATGGGCCTCGGCAGCATCGGCTTCGACCTGCTCTGGAAGCTCCCGGTCGTCGCCGTCTTCACCGCGGTGTACGAACTGACCCCGTTGCGCGTGCCGTTCCTGTGGTGGACCGTCCTGCTGATGCTGCTGGTACAGGACTTCCTCTACTACTGGCAGCACCGGCTCCACCACGTCATCCGCATCCTCTGGGCCTGCCACGTCGTCCACCACAGCAGCCGGAACTTCAACCTCACCACCGCCCTGCGCCAGCCCTGGACCAGCGCCACCACCTGGTGGTTCTACCTGCCGATGGTCGCCCTCGGCGTGCACCCGGCCGCGATCCCGTTCTGCTACGGCATCAACCTCCTCTACCAGTTCTGGGTCCACACCGAGCGCATCGGCAAGCTGCCGCGGGCCTACGAGTACGTCTTCAACACCCCCTCCCACCACCGCGTCCACCACGCCTCCCAGGGCGGCTACCTGGACCGCAACTTCGGCGGGATCCTGATCGTCTGGGACCGGATGTTCGGCTCCTGGGTGGGCGAGACCGACAAGCCCGTCTACGGGCTCACCAAGAACATCGGCACCTACAACCCGCTCCGCGTCGCCACCCACGAGTACGCCGCCATCGCCCGCGACGTCCGCGCCGCCGGCAGCTGGCGCGAGCGCGCCGGGCGCGTCTTCCGCGGCCCCGGCTGGCAGCCCGCCGCCCCGGCGGCAGCAGCCGAGACCGCCGCCGCCGAGCCCGCCAAGGCCCAGGAGCACGCCGCGTGAGCGACACCGGGTCCCGTGCGTTCCGTACGCCTTCCTGGGCGCGGCCCGTGCCCGACGAAGCGGGCGCCGCCGGTCGCGTCCTGCTCGGTGCCTTCTCCGTCGCCACCGCCGTCGACCTCGGCTCGCTGCTGGCCGGCTGGCACCTCGGGCACGTCCTCGCCAAGCCGCTGCTGATGCCGCTGCTCGTCGCGTACGTCATCACCCGCCGGGCCCCGCGCCTGCTCGCCGCGGCCCTGCTGTTCGGGTGGGGCGGGGACCTGGCGCTGCTCTTCGACGCCGAGCCCGCCTTCCTCGTCGGCATGGGCTCCTTCGCCGCCGGGCACGTCTGCTACCTCGTGCTCTTCGGCCGGGGCAGGACGCACCCCGCGCTCGGGGGCGCGTACGCCGTCGCCCTCCTCGGGACCGTCGGCCTGCTCTGGGGCGACCTGCCGGCCGACCTGCGGATCCCGGTGGCCGGGTACAGCCTGCTGCTCACCGCCATGGCCTACCGCTCCAGCGCCCTCGGTCTGCGCGCCGGCCTCGGCGGGGCGCTGTTCCTGCTCTCGGACACCCTGATCGCCACCGGGGTCGCCGACTGGCCGCAGCTGCCGCGCCCCGACTTCTGGATCATGGCCACCTACGTCGCCGCCCAGTACCTCCTGGCCACCGGAGCGCTCGCCCCGACGCAGGCGTACGGTAGGACGGTCCTACAAGACTGAACTATCTGATCCGGAGGGCTGCACCACCATGCGAGCCACCGTCATCCACGCCCCGCACGACATCCGCGTGGAGGAGGTGCCCGACGCTGCGATCCAGCGCCCCGAGGACGCCGTCGTCCGCGTCCTGCGTGCCTGCATCTGCGGCAGCGACCTGTGGGCCTACCGCGGCGAGGCCGAGCGCCGGCCCGGCCAGCGCATCGGCCACGAGTTCCTCGGCGTCGTCGAGGAGACCGGCTCGGCCGTGTCCGGCCTGAAGGCCGGCGACCTCGTCGTCGCCCCCTTCATGTGGTCCGACGGCACCTGCGACTACTGCTCCGAGGGCCTCTACACCTCCTGCGTGCACGGCGGCTTCTGGGGCTCGGTCGGCTTCGACGGCGGCCAGGGCGAGGCCGTCCGCGTCCCGCACGCCGACGGCACCCTCGTGAAGCTGCCCGCCGCCGCCGTCTCCGACGACCACCTGCTGACCGGCCTGCTGGCCCTCTCCGACGTCATGGGCACCGGGCACCACGCCGCCCTGGGCGCGGGCGTCCGCAAGGGCTCCACCGTGGCCGTCGTCGGCGACGGCGCGGTCGGCCTGTGCGGGGTCCTCGCCGCCAAGCGCCTCGGCGCCGAGCGGATCATCGCACTGGGCCGCCACGCCGTCCGTACCGACATCGCCAAGCTGTTCGGGGCCACCGACGTCGTCGCCGAGCGCGGCGAGGCCGCCGAGGCCGCCGTCCGCGAGCTGACCGGCGGCCAGGGCGCGCACGCGGTCATCGAGGCGGTCGGCACCGAGCAGTCCATGCGCACCGCCGTGAACATCACCCGCGACGGCGGGGCCATCGGCTACGTCGGCGTCCCGCACGGCAGCGGCACCGGCCTCGACCTCGGTGTGATGTTCGACCGCAACATCACCCTGCGCGGTGGCGTCGCCCCGGTGCGCGCGTACATCCCGGAGCTGCTGGAGGACGTGCTGAGCGGCGCGATCGACCCGTCGCCCGTCTTCGACCGGGCCGTGTCCCTGGACGAGGTGCCGGACGGCTACCGCGCGATGGACGACCGCAGCGCACTGAAGGTGCTCATCAAGCCCTGACGGCCTGGGTGACGGCGGAAGGGGGGGGGGGGGGGGGGGCCCCCCCCCCCCCCCCCCCGCTTTCGCGCGGACCCCTGGGGGGCCCCTCCCCCCGACCCCTTCTCCGCCCCCCCGCCGTCACCCCCCCCCCACCCCCGCCGCCAACCC
>NZ_JBVIGX010000028.1:16892-33325 GCF_055570595.1 Streptomyces sp. NPDC031132 | reverse complement strand
TCCTGAATACGCTCGTGTGACGGACAGCCGCGGAGCGGGAAAGGTGCGCAGGGAGCAAGGACGCCGTGGGGGACGGGGGGAGGGGCGGGCGGGGGGCCCCCCCGCCCCGGCCCTTCCGTCTGTTCAGGCGTTCAGGCGTTCAGCCCTTCGATCGGCTACTTCACGGCCTTCAGCGCGTCCACCACGCCGTAGCCGTAGTAGCCGGTCTGGCCCCACTTGCTCTGGCAGGTGGTGGCGTCGACCAGCGCGCCCGTGTCGTTGTAGACCTTCTCCGGGCAGGCCGGCTTCGTGGCCTGGGCCTTCAGCATGGCCTGGAGCTGCGACGGCGTGGCCGACGGGTGCGCGCTCTTGAGCAGCGCCGCCACGCCCGCGACGTGCGGTCCGGCCATCGAGGTGCCCTGCTTGTAGCCGTAGCCGCCGCCCGGCAGGGTCGACAGCACGCGGCCGTTGGCGTCCGGCGTGGCCGGGACCTGCCACTTGTCGCCGCCGGGGGCGGCGACGTCGACGACGCCCAGGCCGAAGCTGGAGTAGTACGACTTGAAGCCCTGGTCGCCGGTCGCGCTCACCGTGACCACACCCGGCAGCTGGGTGGGCAGGTCCAGGCAGACGTGCGGGTCGATCGTGCGCGGGACCGGGGTGCCGTCGTCCGGGCTCGTGTCGTCGACGATCGCGTCCGACGCCAGGTCGTGGTTCGAGTTGCCGGCCGAGGCCACGCTGAGCACGCCCTTGCGCTCGGCGTACTTCGTCGCCCGGCCGAGGGCCTCCACCAGCGCCTTCTGGTCGTCGTCCGCCTTGCAGTTGTAGAGCCAGGGGTCGACGTAGTAGCTGTTGTTGGTCACCTCGATCCCCTTCTCGGCGGCGAACATGAAGCCGCAGACGACCGCCTCGGTGAAGAACAGGCTGGTGCCCGGCTCGCTCACCTTGATCGCGGCGACCTGCACGCCCGGGGCGACGCCCGAGATGCCGACGCCGTTGCGCGCGGCCGCGATGGTGCCGGCCACGTGCGTGCCGTGGTCGCTGCCGTCGGCGTACGGGCGCCACGCGCCCTCGGTGGTGTCCGCGACGCCGCCGACACAGTTGGCCGACTGGCCCTTGGAGAAGTTCGCCGCGAGATCCGGGTGGGTGTCGTCGACACCCGTGTCGATGACGCCCACCGTGACGTCCCGGCTGCCATCGTTGATCTTGTGCGCCTGATCGGCCTTGATCGCCCGCAGGTCCCACTGGTTGGGCTCCAGCGGCTCCTGACCGTCCGTGGCGGCCGATGCCGCCTTGGCGGCGTCGGCCGCGCTCAGCTTCTGCGTCGTGCCCTCCTCGGTGGTCTGCACCGGCTGGAGGGGGGCCGTCCGGGTGGCGCCGACCGACACGAACAGGCCGCGCTCCGCGCGCAGCTGCTTGGCGAAGTCCGGGTTCTGGGAGTGTGCGACGACGACCCCGATCTGCTCATAGGACGTCACCACCGTTCCACCGGCCCGCTCGACGGCCTTCTTCGCGGCGTTCACCGTGGCGTACGTGTTCAGGTTCGCGACGTACGAGAGCTTGGGGCCGGTGGTGTCGGGCTTCGCCGCGGCCGCCGTACCCGCCGTGTTGCCCAGCGGGGCGGCGGAGGCCGCGACCGAGGGCAGGAAGGCGAGCGAGGCGGTGAGCGCCAGGCCGACCGGTACGGCAATGCGCCGGCGGCCAGGTCCCAGATGAGCCATGGGTTCTCCACATCATCCGTGAAAGAAGCCGTCCGCGCGTGGTCGCGCAGGACGACGGGTTCATGACAGGTGAACCTAGTGCCGCCGTTCGTCTTTGCGCCATCAGTTCGAGAAATCAGTTTCGGAAGTATCAACGGGTGTTGAACCGCCCCGCCGCGCCGGCCGTGCCGTTGGGCAGGGGGACTCAGCGCCACCGTCCCCCCACACGGAGGTTGTTTTGTCCGTCGTCCCCACCGCACCCGCGTCACAAGGAGAACCCCCCGTGACCACCGAAGCAGCGCCGCCGCACGGCAGCGCGGGAACATCCACGGCGAGTCCCACGGCCGAAGAGTTCACAGCCGTCCAGCAGAGCGCCGAATTCGCCGAACTGCGCAGTTCCTACCGCTCCTTCGCCTTCCCGCTCACCGTGGCCTTCATCGCCTGGTACCTGCTCTACGTCCTGCTGTCCAACTACGCCGGCGGCTTCATGGGGACCAAGCTCTTCGGCAACATCAACGTCGCCCTCGTGTTCGGCCTCGCCCAGTTCGCGACGACCTTCCTCATCGCCTGGCTGTACTCCCGGCACGCCGCCTCGAAGCTCGACCCCAAGGCCGCGGCGATCAAGGCGCGGATGGAGGCCGGCGAATGAGCGACACCCTCCGCCTCCCGCTCGCGGTGAACACCGCCGCCGGGGCCGCCGATCACCAGCCGCTGATCATCACCCTGTTCGGGCTGTTCGTCGTCGCCACCCTCATCATCACGATCTGGGCCGGCCGCCAGACCAAGGACGCCGCCGACTTCTACGCGGGCGGCCGCCAGTTCACCGGCTTCCAGAACGGCCTCGCCATCTCCGGCGACTACATGTCCGCCGCGTCCTTCCTCGGCATCGCCGGCGCCATCGCGCTCTTCGGCTACGACGGCTTCCTCTACTCCATCGGCTTCCTCGTGGCCTGGCTGGTCGCCCTGCTGCTCGTCGCCGAGCCGCTGCGCAACTCCGGCCGCTACACGATGGGCGACGTCCTCGCGTTCCGGATGCGCCAGCGGCCCGTCCGCACCGCCGCCGGCACCTCGACCATCGTCGTCTCGATCTTCTACCTGCTCGCCCAGATGGCGGGCGCGGGCGTGCTCGTCTCGCTGCTCCTCGGCATCACCAGCGACGGCGGCAAGGTCGCGGTCGTCGCGCTGGTCGGCGTACTGATGATCCTCTACGTCACCATCGGCGGCATGAAGGGCACCACCTGGGTCCAGATGATCAAGGCCGTCCTGCTCATCGCGGGCGCCCTGCTCATCACCTTCCTGGTGCTGCTGAAGTTCAACTTCAACATCTCCGACCTGCTGGGCAAGGCGGCCGAGAACAGCGGCCAGGGCGCCAAGTTCCTGGAGCCCGGTCTCAAGTACGGCAAGGACGCGACGACGAAGCTGGACTTCATCTCGCTCGGCATCGCCCTGGTCCTCGGCACCGCCGGCCTGCCGCACATCCTGATCCGCTTCTACACGGTTCCCACGGCCAAGGCCGCCCGCAAGTCCGTGAACTGGGCCATCGGCATCATCGGCGCCTTCTACCTGATGACCATCGCCCTCGGCTTCGGCGCCGCCGCCCTGCTCAAGCGCACGGACATCATCGCCTCCAACAAGGCCGGCAACACCGCGGCCCCGCTGGTCGCCCAGGAACTCGGCGGCGGCGCGGGCTCCACCGGCGGCGCCGTCCTGCTCGCCGTGATCTCCGCCGTCGCCTTCGCCACCATCCTCGCGGTGGTGGCCGGGCTCACCCTCGCCTCCTCCTCGTCCTTCGCCCACGACCTGTACGTGAACGTCATCCGCAAGGGCAAGGCCACCGAGCAGGAGGAGGTACGGGCCGCCCGCTGGTCCACCGTCGTGATCGGCGCCGTCGCCATCGGCCTCGGGGCCCTGGCCCGCGACCTCAACGTCGCCGGCCTCGTCGCCCTCGCCTTCGCGGTCGCCGCCTCCGCCAACCTGCCGACCATCCTCTACAGCCTGTTCTGGAAGCGGTTCAGCACCTCGGGCGCGCTGTGGTCGATCTACGGCGGCCTCGTCTCCGCGGTCGTCCTGGTGCTCTTCTCTCCGGTCGTCTCCGGAAAGCCCACCTCGATGTTCAAGGACGCCGACTTCTACTGGTTCCCCCTGGAGAACCCGGGCATCGTCTCGATCCCGCTCGGCTTCCTGCTGGGCTGGCTGGGAACCGTCCTGACGAAGGAGAAGGCCGACCCCCAGAAGTTCGCGGAACTCGAGGTGCGCTCCCTTACGGGAACCGGCGCGCACTGAGACCGTGCTCATGTGACATGGGCCGAACACACAGCGTGGCTGCGTCGTACTTCCCTACGACGCGGCCACGTCGCGTCTCGTTCATTTGGGCATCCCTACGCCGCACGCGCGTCGCGTAGGCTCGATTACGGCGCCAGGCGTTTCTCCGAGGTGGCGCGAACCTCTACGAACCGGACAGGGGAGGGGGCCTGAAATGCTTCTCGACACTTATGGCCGCGTGGCCACTGACCTGCGCGTCTCACTCACCGACCGGTGCAACCTGCGCTGTACGTACTGCATGCCCGAGGAGGGTCTGCAGTGGCTCGGGAAATCGGACCTGCTGAGCGACGACGAGATCGTCCGGCTGATTCGGATCGCCGTCACGCAGCTCGGGATCACCGAGGTCCGCTTCACCGGCGGCGAGCCGCTGCTCCGTCCCGGCCTGGTCGGCATCGTCGAGCAGTGCGCGGCCCTGGAGCCCCGCCCCAAGATGTCCCTGACCACCAACGGCATCGGCCTCAAGCGCACCGCACAGGCGCTCAAGGCCGCCGGCCTGGACAGAGTGAACGTTTCGCTGGACACCCTGCGGCCCGAGGTCTTCAAGACCCTCACCCGGCGTGACCGGCACCGCGACGTCATCGACGGCATGGCCGCCGCCCGCGAGGCCGGTCTGACCCCCGTCAAGGTCAACGCCGTCCTGATGCCGGGCCTGAACGACGACGAGGCCCCCGACCTGCTCGCCTGGGCCGTGGAGAACGAGTACGAGCTCCGCTTCATCGAGCAGATGCCGCTCGACGCCCAGCACGGCTGGAAGCGCGACGGCATGATCACCGCCGGGGACATCCTCGCGTCGCTGCGCACCCGCTTCACGCTCACCGAGGAAGGCGCCGAAGAGCGCGGATCCGCCCCGGCCGAGCGCTGGCTGGTCGACGGCGGCCCGGCCACCGTCGGCGTGATCGCCTCGGTGACCAGGCCCTTCTGCAGCGCCTGCGACCGCACCCGGCTCACCGCCGACGGCCAGGTCCGTACGTGCCTGTTCGCCACCGAGGAGTCGGACCTGCGCGGGGCCCTGCGCTCCGGAGCCCCGGACGAGGAGATCGCCCGCCTGTGGAAGGTGGCGATGTGGGGCAAGAAGGCCGGGTCCGGTCTCGACGACCCCTCCTTCCTGCAGCCCGACCGCCCGATGTCCGCGATCGGCGGCTGACGGCCCCGCCCCGGGCGCCTAGAGGCGCTCCGAGCCCTCCGGCTGGACCCACTCGTCGAGCTTCACGACGTCCTTGAGGAAACCGCGGACCCCCAGGAACTGGGAGAGGTGTTCGCGGTGTTCCCCGCACGCCAGCCAGGTCTTGCGGCGCTCCGGGGTGTGCAGCTTCGGGTTGTTCCACGCCAGGACCCAGACGGCCGCGTCGCGGCAGCCCTTGGCCGAGCAGGTGGGCGCGTCCACGGAATGGGTGGAGCCGGCGGGTTCGGGGGAGTCAGGGGAGTTCACGCCTCAACCCTACAAACCCCTGCCACGGAAAGGCGACGCCGAGCAGCCACGGGGGGAGCTGCCCGGCGTCGGTCCGTCGCTCCGACGGGGGATGCGGAGCGCGTAGGCAGTATGTCACGCAGGACCCGGTGCGGTGCACCGGAACTTCATGATTGATCTGAGCTTTTATTGAGGTTTCCCGTGTTCAGTGCCGGACGCACAGGTGACGGGATGAAGTGCGAGGGCAGCGAGGGGGTCGACTCGCGCCCCGCGTTGGCGATGACCACGGCCACGTACGGCAGCAGCGCGCCCGCGACGAGCGTCACGATCGCCACATGACGCTCCACGTTCCACAGGATCACCGTCGCCAGGACCGACAGCGTCCTGACCGTCATCGAGATGACGTACCGGCGCTGCCGTCCCCGCACGTCCTCGTCGAGGCCCATCCGGGCCCCGGTGATCCGGAAGACCTCGGCCCCGTTCCGCTTCTTCCGCTCCACGCTCCACCGCCCGATCCGCCTGCCGGACACTCCCCGGTCCGGATCCTCCCACCGTACGCCGCGGGTCCCGTGACGAGGAGAGGGGGTGTCCCCCGAACGGGGCTGTCCGAAATGCGCAGTACGCCGGACGGGTTGAAACTGGGCCCACATGCGCACAACGCGCCACGAGGAGGCTCGACATGTCATGGTTGTGGGCGATCATCGTCGGTTTCGTGCTGGGCCTCATAGCCAGGGCGGTCCTGCCGGGCAAGCAGCATCAGCCCCTCTGGCTGACCACCCTGTTCGGCATCGCCGGCGGCATCCTCGGCAACGCCGTCGCGGGGTGGATCGGCGTCGGGGAAACCAGGGGCATCGACTGGACCCGACACTTGCTGCAACTTGCCGGAGCAGTGCTGATCGTGGCTCTCGGCGAGATGGTCTACAAGTCGCTCAAGGGTGGCAGCAGGCAGATGACCTGAGGGCGGCACGACGGAGGGGCCGGCCGGACGTGGTGTCCGGGCCGGCCCCTCCGCCGCGCTCAGGTGTCAGGCCCCGGGCGTCAGCCCGTGACCTCGACCGCCGCCAGGTTCTTCTTGCCGCGGCGCAGCACCAGCCAGCGCCCGTGCAGCAGGTCCTCCTTGGCGGGGACCGCGTCCTCGGCGGCGACCTTCGCGTTGTTCACGTAGGCACCGCCCTCCTTCACGGTCCGCCGGCCGGCCGACTTGCTCGCCACCAGCCCGGTCTCCGCGAGCAGGTCCACCACCAGGCCGAGCTCGGCGACCCGGGCGTGCGGCAGCTCGGACAGGGCCGCGGCCAGCGTGGCCTCGTCCAGGTCCGCCAGCTCGCCCTGGCCGAACAACGCCTTCGACGCGGCGATCACGGCGGCGCACTGGTCGGCGCCGTGCACCAGGGTGGTCAGCTCCTCCGCCAGTGCCCGCTGGGCGGCGCGCGCCTGCGGCCGCTCGGCGGTCTGCGCCTCCAGCTCCTCCAGCTCCTCGCGGGACTTGAAGGAGAGGATCCGCATGTAGGTGGAGATGTCCCGGTCGTCCACGTTCAGCCAGAACTGGTAGAACGCGTACGGGGTGGTCATCTCCGGGTCCAGCCAGACGGCCCCGCTCTCGGACTTGCCGAACTTGGTGCCGTCCGCCTTGACCATCAGCGGGGTCGCCATGGCGTGCACGTTCGCGTGCGGCTCCAGGCGGTGGATCAGGTCGAGACCGGCCGTCAGGTTGCCCCACTGGTCGGACCCGCCCTGCTGCAGGGTGCAGCCGTAGCGCCGGTACAGCTCCAGGAAGTCCATGCCCTGGAGCAGCTGGTAGCTGAACTCGGTGTAGCTGATGCCCTGGTCGGACTCCAGCCGCTTGGCGACCGAGTCCTTCGTCAGCATCTTGTTGACGCGGAAGTGCTTGCCGATGTCCCGGAGGAACTCGATGGCGGACATGCCCGCCGTCCAGTCCAGGTTGTTCACCATGACCGCCGCGTTCTCGCCCTCGAAGGACAGGTACGGCTCGATCTGGGCGCGCAGCCGGCCCACCCAGTTGGCGACGGTCTCCGGGTCGTTCAGGGTCCGCTCGGCGGTCGGCCGCGGGTCACCGATCTGCCCGGTGGCCCCGCCGACCAGCGCCAGCGGCCGGTGCCCGGCCTGCTGGAGCCGGCGTACGGTCAGGACCTGTACGAGGTGTCCCACGTGCAGCGAGGCAGCCGTCGGGTCGAAGCCGCAATAGAAGGTGACCGGACCGTCCGCGAACGCCTTGCGGAGCGCTTCTTCGTCGGTGGACAGGGCGAAGAGCCCGCGCCACTTCAACTCGTCGACGATGTCCGTCACGGTTTCTCGACTCCTTCGAATGGTTTGCGTCGCGCCAAGGTTTCAGTCTAGGTGGATCAGACGCCCTTGCTGACCGAGCTCATGTTGAAATCCGGGATCCGCAGGGCGGGCATCGCGGCCCGGGTGAACCAGTCGCTCCACTCGCGCGGCAGGGTCTTCTCGGTCCGGCCCGCCTCCGAGGCCCGCGACAGCAGGTCCACCGGCGATTCGTTGAACCGGAAGTTGTTCACCTCGCCCACGACCTGGCCGTTCTCCACCAGGTAGACCCCGTCCCGGGTCAGGCCCGTGAGCAGCAGCGTCGCCGGGTCGACCTCGCGGATGTACCAGAGGCAGGTCAGCAGCAGGCCCCGCTCGGTGGCGGCCACCATCTCCTCCAGCGACTTGTCGCCGCCGCCGTCCAGGATCAGGTTGCCGAAGCCGGGCGAGACCGGCATCCCGGTCATGGCCGCGGTGTGCCGGGTCGTGGCCAGCCGGTCCAGCTGCCCGTCCCGGATCCACTCGGTCGCCGGGACCGGCAGGCCGTTGTCGAAGACCGAGGCGTCGTCGCCCGAGCTGTGCGCGATCACGAACGGCGCGCACTCCAGGCCCGGCGCGTTCGGGTCGCTGCGCAGTGTCAGCGGCAGCTCGGACAGCTTCTCGCCGAGCCGGGTGCCACCGCCGGGCTTGGAGAAGACCGTCCGGCCCTCCACCGCGTCCCGGGCCACCGCGGACCACATCTGGTAGATCAACAGGTCGGCCACGGCCGTCGGCGGCAGCAGGGTCTCGTACCGGCCTGCGGGCAGGTCGATCTTCCGCTCCGCCCAGCCCAGGCGCACGGCCAGCTCCGCGTCCAGCACGGTCGGGTCCACGTCCTTGAAGTCCCGCGTGGAGCGGCCGGCCCAGGCCGAGCGCTGCCGGTCGGGGGACTTCGCGTTGAGCTCCAGGGTGCCGTTCGGCTGGTCGTGGCGCAGCCGCAGCCCGGTCGAGGTGCCGACGTACGTGGAGACCAGCTCGTGGTTGGCGAAGCCGTACAGCTCCCGGCCGCCCGCGCGGGCGCGGGCGAAGGCCTCGCCGAGGGCCGGGGCGAAGTCCGCGAACACCGCCGAGGAGGTCTCGGCCGGGGCGTCGGTGAAGTCCGGCGAGGACGGCGTGCCGGTGACCAGCGGCTGGGCGTCCTCGGCCGGGCCCGCGCCCCGTGCCGCGGCCTCGGCGGCCCGGACCAGCGGTTCCAGGTCTGCGGTGGTCACGGCGGAGCGCGAAACGACCCCCGAGGCCGTTCCCTCCTTGCCGTCGACCGTCGCGATGACCGTCAGGGTCCGGCCGCGGGTGACGCCGTTGGTGGTGAGCGCGTTGCCCGCCCAGCGCAGATTGGCCGTCGACTCCTCGTCGGCGATGACGACACAGCCGTCGGCGGTGGACAGCTCCAGCGCGCGCTCGACGATCTCGTGGGGATTCGTGCGATTCGTCGACATCAGCGTCCGGCCTCCTGCGTGGTGTTCAAGATGTTCACGTCGCGGAACAGCGCGGACGGGCAGCCGTGCGACACCGCCGCGACCTGGCCCGGCTGCGCCTTGCCGCAGTTGAAGGCGCCGCCCAGCACGTACGTCTGCGGCCCGCCCACCTTCTCCATCGAGCCCCAGAAGTCGGTGGTCGTGGCCTGGTAGGCGACGTCGCGCAGCTGCCCGGCCAGCTTGCCGTTCTCGATCCGGAAGAACCGCTGCCCGGTGAACTGGAAGTTGTAGCGCTGCATGTCGATCGACCAGGAGCGGTCGCCGACGACGTAGATGCCGCGCTCCACCCCGCCGATCAGGTCCTCGGTGGACAGCCCGCCCGGATCCGGCTGGAGCGAGACGTTCGCCATCCGCTGGACGGGCACGTGCCCGGGGGAGTCGGCGAAGGCGCAGCCGTTGGAGCGGCCGAGGTCGGTGAGCTTCGCGATCCGCCGGTCCAGCTGGTAGCCGACCAGGGTGCCGTCCTTGACCAGGTCCCAGCTCTGCGCCTGGACGCCCTCGTCGTCGAAGCCGACGGTGGCGAGCCCGTGCTCGGCGGTGCGGTCCCCGGTCACGTTCATGATCGAGGAGCCGTACTTGAGCTTGCCGAGCTGGTCGAACGTGGCGAAGGAGGTCCCCGCGTACGCCGCCTCGTAGCCCAGCGCCCGGTCCAGCTCGGTGGCGTGGCCGATGGACTCGTGGATGGTGAGCCACAGGTTGGACGGGTCCACGACCAGGTCGTAGCGCCCGGCCTCGACGCTCGGCGCCCGCATCTTCTCCGCGAGCAGTACGGGGATCTGCTCCAGCTCGGCGTCCCAGTCCCAGCCGGTGCCGGTCAGGTACTCCCAGCCGCGCCCGGCCGGCGGGGCGATGGTGCGCATCGAGTCGAACTCGCCGGTGGTGGCGTCGACGGCGACGGCGGTCAGCTGCGGGTGGATCCGCACCCGCTGCTGCGTGGTCATCGTGCCGGCGGTGTCGGCGTAGAACTTGTTCTCGTGCACGGCGAGCAGCGAGGCGTCCACGTGCGCCACCCCGTCGGCGGCCAGCAGCCGGGAGCTCCAGTCGGCGAGCAGGGCCGCCTTCTCCGCGTCCGGCACTTCGAAGGGGTTCACGTCGTACGCGGAGATCCACGTCTTGTCGGCGTGCACCGGCTCTTCGGCGAGCTCGACCCGCTCGTCGGAACCGGCGGCTTTGATGACCTGGGCGGACAGCTTCGCCATGGCCACGGCCTGCGAGGCCACCTTGGCGGCGCCGTCCATGGTCAGGTCCACACCGGAGGCGAACCCCCAGCTGCCGCCGTGCACCACGCGGACCGCGTACCCGAGGTCGGTGGTGTCGGAGCCGCCCGAGGGCTTGGCGTCCCGCAGCCGCCACGAGGCGTTGCGGATCCGCTCGAGCCGGAAGTCGGCATGGTCGCAGCCCAGCGCGCGGGCCCGGGCGAGCGCCGCGTCGGCGAGCGCCCGCAGGGGCAGCGCGGTGAAGGCCGCGTCGATGGAATGGGGCACGGAAGTCCTCCCGGAGTCGGGGCCGGTCGCCTCGATCATGTCGCGCTCGGGGCGCTTGTGCCTACATCTTTCTGTAGGGACTCGACAGAGCCCGTACCGAGGCCCTGTGGGAGATCGATTCTCCGCACGGGGGACCTGGCCTATAGGTTTTTGGTAATCAGACCGCTAGTCGAAAGGGTGATCCGTTGAGCCGCTCGGTTCTCGTCACCGGAGGAAACCGGGGCATCGGCCTCGCCATCGCCCGAGCCTTCGCGCAGGCCGGCGACAAGGTCGCGATCACGTACCGGTCGGGTGAGCCGCCACAGGAGCTCACCGCGCTCGGTGTACTGGCGGTCCGCTGCGACATCACCGACTCCGAGCAGGTGGAGCAGGCCTACAAGGAGATCGAGGACGCGCACGGCGCGGTCGAGGTGCTGGTGGCCAACGCCGGCATCACCAAGGACACGCTGCTGATGCGCATGTCCGAGGAGGACTTCGCGTCCGTCGTCGACACCAACCTCACCGGCACCTTCCGGGTGGTCAAGCGCGCGAACCGTGGCATGCTCCGTGCCAAGAAGGGCCGCGTCGTCCTGATCTCCTCGGTCGTCGGGCTGCTGGGCTCGGCGGGCCAGGCCAACTACGCAGCCTCCAAGGCCGCGCTGGTCGGCTTCGCCCGCTCGCTCGCCCGTGAGCTCGGCTCGCGCAACATCACCTTCAACGTCGTGGCCCCCGGCTTCGTGGACACCGACATGACGAAGGTGCTCACCGACGAGCAGCGCGCGGGCATCGTGGGCCAGGTGCCCCTGGGCCGCTACGCGCAGCCCGAGGAGATCGCGGCAGCCGTGAGCTTCCTGGCGTCCGACGACGCCGCGTACATCACAGGAGCCGTCATTCCCGTTGACGGCGGATTGGGCATGGGTCACTGATCACCATGAGCGGAATTCTCGACGGCAAGCGCATCCTCATCACCGGGGTGCTGATGGAGTCGTCCATCGCCTTCCACGCCGCCAGGCTGGCCCAGGAGCAGGGCGCCGAGGTCGTCCTCACCGCGTGGCCGCGCCCGACGCTGACCGAGCGCATCGCCAAGAAGCTGCCCAAGCCGGTCAAGGTGATCGAGCTCGACGTCACCAACGACGAGCACCTGGCCCGTCTGGAGGGCCTCGTCCGCGACGAGCTCGGCGGCCTCGACGGTGTCCTGCACTCGATCGGCTTCGCGCCGCAGGACGCCCTGGGCGGCAACTTCCTGAACACGCCGTTCGAGTCGGTGGCCACCGCCATGCACGTCTCGGCGTTCTCGCTGAAGTCGCTGACCATGGCGTGCAAGCCGCTGTTCCCGGCGGAGGGCGCGGCCGTCGTCGGCCTCACCTTCGACGCGCAGTTCGCCTGGCCGCAGTACGACTGGATGGGCCCGGCCAAGGCCGCGCTGGAGGCCACCAGCCGCTACCTCGCCCGTGACCTGGGCAAGGAGAACATCCGCTGCAACCTGGTCTCGGCCGGTCCGCTCGGCTCGATGGCCGCGAAGTCCATCCCGGGCTTCTCCGACCTGGCGGACGTGTGGAACTCCCGCTCGATGCTGGAGTGGGACATGAGCGACCCGGAGCCGACGGGCAAGGCCATCGTCGCCCTGCTGTCGGACTGGTTCCCGAAGACCACCGGCGAGATCGTCCACGTGGACGGCGGCCTGCACGCGATGGGTGCCTGAGCAAGGCACTCGTACGTCCGTACGGCGGCGGCCGCGGCTCCCTTCCGGGAGGCGCGGCCGCCGCCGTACGTGCCGGTGGGTGCGGGGATTCCGGTCGCACGCTCGATCAGATTTTCGCCCTCCGACCGGATCTTCCCGAGTCGAAAACCGGGACAGATGCCTGCAAACTGACCGAGCCGGGATCTTCCCGGCTCCGGCGGGGAGGAGGTAGGGCCGTGCGTGGGAGGCGGAGCCGAGCGGTATCGCTGCTGGTCACCTCGGTGGTCCTGACGGGCCTCCTGATCCCGGGAGCCGTCGCGCAGCCCGAGGGGGCAGACCCGGCCCTCGGGCCCGAGGCGGCGGCCCCCGCCGTCGTGGACCTCGAGGAGATCCCGGCAGAGCCGCCCGCACGGGCCGAGCCGCCCGCCGCCCAGGAGCTGTACGGCGCCGACTGCGACACCCTGATCGACGGTTCGCAGGTGAGGGCGACCTGTCACAACGGCTATCCGGAGACCGACCTGGTCCGGCTGCACGTGGAATGCGACCGGTGGTGGGACCTGGACTCGGACAGTGCCCCCGTGGCCGTCGGGCCGGCCGGCCGGATCGAGCTCGCCAGCCGCTGCTGGAAGGAAGTCCGCTCGGCCTGGGTCACGCACCAGCGGCCGTGACCCGGCGGGCCGGTTCGCCGACTCCGCGGCCCGCCCGCGCATCCTGCAGACCCGCCCGCGATTCCGGCACATCCGCCCGCGCATCCGGCAGGCCGGCCCGCGCATCCGGCCGCCCCGCCCGCGCTACTTCCTGCCGAGGCACACGAACGGGTAGCCCGCCGCCTCCGACGCCGCCGTGTCCCCGTCCCCGCGCCGGATCGCCTCGATCAGCCGGGCGTGGTCCAGGTGGGCCGCCGGATCCAGCTCCGTGCCAACGTCCGTGCGCAGCCAGTCCGCCACCAGGTCGCCGAGGTCCGCGTACAGCTCGATGAGCACCTCGTTGTGCGAGGCCGCCACCACCGCCATGTGCAGCGCCACGTCCGCCGCCACGAAACGCTCCGCCTCCCCGCTCGCCCAGGCCTCCTCGCGCCGCGCCAGCAGCGCGTCCAGCTGGCCGAGGTCCCGCCCGGTCCGCCGCTCCGCCGCCAGCCGGGCCGCGGAGGACTCCAGCGTCGAGCGGAGCTCCGCGATGTGCCGCGGGTCGGCGCCCGCGAAGCGGCGGTGCATCACCCCGGCGAGCTCGCTGGTGGCGATGACGTACGTACCCGAGCCCTGCCGGATGTCCAGCAGCCCGTTGTGCGCGAGGGCCCGGACGGCCTCCCGGACGGTATTTCGGGCGACGCCCAGCAGCTCCACCAGCTCCGGCTCGGTCGGAATGCGGGATCCGACGGGCCATTCGCCGGACGTGATCTGGTTCCTGAGCTGGGCGATCACCTGGTCGACCAGCGCGGATCGCCGGGGCGAGGTCAGCGGCATACGGGCGGAGTCCTCTCGGAAGGCCGGTCTGGGGGGTGACAACCAATCATCCCATGATTCTATGATGGTGTAATGCCCGACGAAGAAATCCAGACCATCGACCGGCCCCGAGCCCCGCGCACGGTGCCCGCGCAGGCCCGTCCCGCCGCTCCGGGGAGCCCCCAGCCCACCTGGCTCGGCCCGGTCCTCGTCGTCGGCATCGTGCTGGCCGCCCTCAACCTGCGGCCCGCCATCACCAGCCTCGGCGCCCTCTTCGAAGAGGTCCGCACGGGCCTCGGCATGAGCGGCACCGTCGCCGGACTGATCACCTCCGTCCCCGCCCTCTGCTTCGCCGTCTTCGGCATCACCGCACCCCGGCTCTCCCGCCGCTTCGGCCCGGCCGCCGTCGTCTGCGCCGGCATGGCCGCCGTCGCGGCCGGCCTGCTGATCCGCCCCTTCACCCACAACGCCGCCGGGTTCCTCGCCGCCAGCGCCCTGTCCCTCGCCGGCATAGCCCTGACCAACGTGCTGCTCCCGGTCATCGTCAAGCGCTGGTTCCCGGACCGCGTCGGCACCATGACCGGCCTGTACTCCATGGCCCTGGCCGTCGGCACCTCGCTCGCCGCCGCCGCGACGGTCCCCATGACCTCCGCCCTCGGCGGCAGCTGGCGCACGGGCCTGCTGGTCTGGGCCGTGCTCGCGGTGGCCGCGGTGGTGCCCTGGCTGCCCGTCGCGGCGGCCGCCCGGCGGGAGAAGCGGGCCGCCGCCTCCGAGCCGGCCGCGCACGTACGGGCGGACGCGGGCCCGAAGATCGTCCGCAGCCGTACCGCCTGGGCCCTGGCCTGCTACTTCGGCCTCCAGGCCACCGGCGCGTACATCACCATGGGCTGGCTCCCGCAGATCTTCCGCGACGCCGGGGTCTCCGCGGGCACCGCCGGCGTCCTGCTCGCCGTCACCATGGTCATGGGCGTCCCGCTCGCCTTCGTCATCCCCAACCTGGCCGGCCGGATGAAGAACCAGGGGGCCATCGCCGCCACCCTGGGCGTCTTCGGCCTCGTCGGATACGGCGGCCTCCACTTCGCCCCCGCCGCCGGCGCCTGGGCCTGGGCGCTCCTGCTCGGCATCTCCAACTGCGCCTTCCCGCTCGTCATCACGCTGATCGGGCTGCGCGCCAAGTCCCCGGCCGGTGTCGTCAAGCTGTCCGCCTTCGCCCAGAGCGTCGGCTACCTCATCTCCATCCCCGGACCGCTCCTCATCGGCGCCCTCTACCAGCACAGCGGCGGCTGGGACCTGCCCCTCACCCTCATGGCGGGCCTGCTGATCCCGCAGATCGCGCTGGGCATCATGGCCGGCCGGGACCGCACGATCGAGGACGAATGCGGCATGCGAGACTGAGCGGCATGTCGCCCGTACTCGAACCGAACCCGCAGAACAGCCACAAGAAGCTCGGCATGGTGCTCGGCGCCATGCTCGTCGTGACCGTGATCATCTCCGTCATCGCGTCCGTCGTCTCCCCCTGACGAGGGCCGGGGGTGGGGGTAACCCCCCCAACCCTTAGGGGGACAGGTTCAGGGTCGAGTGGGGTGTGCCCCGGATGGGCCCCGCGCCTTCGGATCCATAGATTCGAAGAGAGCGAGCCAGTCCCACCCGCGCACCCACGGAGGCGGCCATGTCGGCCCCCACGACTTCCCCGCACATCCCCGGCCCCGGTTCCCGAGTCCACGGCGCGAACGCCCGGCTGCACTGGTGGGCGCTGGCCCTGCCCGCGCTCGCCTTCGGCCTCCTGCTGCTGCTCCTCGCCGGCTCCGCCGAGGCCCATGCAGCCACCGGCGAGGCCTCCGCGCTCCTCCACGTCACCGAACAGCTCCTGCGCGCCGTGGGCTGACCGGGGCACCCCCCCCCGCGGCCCGCCGGGCGCCCGCGCCGGCATGCGCCGGGAGCCGCACCGCACCCGGTGCGCAGCCCCTCAACACCCTGCGCCCCATGGCCCGATCCATGCGAAGCTGGGAGCCATGAGCGCCGACACACCCCGCAGGATCGTCCTCCTCCGGCACGCCAAGGCCGACTGGCCTGAAGTGTCCGACCACGAGCGCCCGCTGGCGGAACGAGGCCGCAAGGAGGCACCGGCCGCCGGGCTGAAGCTGGCCGAGACCGGCATCACCTTCGACCTGGCCCTCTGCTCCACCGCCGCCCGCACCCGTGAGACGTGGAAGCTCGCCGTCCAGGAGATGCCGCACCGGCCGCGGACCTCGTACGACGAACGGCTGTACGACGCCTCGCCGGGCGAGCTCATCGCCGTGCTGAACGAGACGTCCGACGAGGTCGAGGACCTCCTCGTCATCGGCCACAACCCGGGCATGCACGCCCTCGCCGACGCCCTCGCAGGGCGCGCGGAGGGCGACACCCTGGCCCGGATGACCCGTACCGGATTCCCGACCGCCGCGTTCGCCGTCGTCTCCTTCACCGGCTCCTGGAAGTCCGTGGAGCACGGGGTGGGCACGCTGCTGGACTTCTGGACCCCCGAGGACCACTGAGCACGGATACGAGGACGGGCCCCGGGGGGGGGGGGGGGGGGGGGGGGGGGGGGGGGGGGGGGGGTGGGGGGGGGGGGGGGGGGAGGGGGGGGTGGTGACCTCCCCCCCTCAGC
>NZ_JBVIGX010000028.1:0-16882 GCF_055570595.1 Streptomyces sp. NPDC031132 | reverse complement strand
GTTGTGTTGCCCCTCTCTCCCCCCCCCCCCCCCCCCCACACCCCCCCCCCCCCCCCCCCCCCCCCCCCCCCCCCCCCCCCCCCCCCCCCCCTGGGCCCGTCCTCGTGGTACGTCGGCGGCTCAGGTCAGGCCCGCGGCCTCGACCTCTTCACGGGTGACCCCGAGCAGGTACAGCACCGCGTCCAGGAACGGCACGTTCACCGCCGTGTGTGCGGCTTCACGGACCACCGGCTTGGCGTTGAAGGCCACGCCCAGACCGGCCGCGTTCAGCATGTCCAGGTCGTTGGCGCCGTCGCCGATGGCCACGGTCTGGGCCAGCGGTACGCCGGCCTCCGCCGCGAAGCGGCGCAGCAGCCGGGCCTTGCCCGCCCGGTCCACGATCTCGCCGGTGACCCGGCCGGTCAGCTTCCCGTCGACGATCTCGAGGGTGTTGGCCGAGGCGAAGTCCAGCCCCAGCCGCTCCTGCAGATCGTCCGTCACCTGGGTGAACCCGCCTGAGACCACGCCGACCTGGTAGCCGAGCTGCTTGAGGGTGCGGATCAGGGTCCGGGCGCCCGGCGTGAGCCGCACCTCGGAGCGGACCTTGTCCACGACGGAGGCGTCCAGCCCGGCCAGCAGCTTCACCCGGGCGTGCAGCGACTGCTCGAAGTCCAGCTCGCCGCGCATGGCCCGCTCGGTCACCTCGGCGACCTCGGCCTCGCAGCCGGCGTGCGCGGCGAACAGCTCGATGACCTCGTCCTGGATCAGGGTCGAGTCCACGTCCATGACGACCAGGCGCTGGGCCCGGCGGTGCAGGCCGGCCGAGACCACGGCCACGTCGACGCCGATGTGCGCGGCGGCGGTGGCCAGGGCCGTGCGCAGCGGCTCGGTCTCGCAGCCGGACACGGCGAACTCCACGGCCGTCACGGGGTACTTGGCGAGCCGGAAGATACGGTCGATGTTGCCGCCGGTCGCGGTGATCCGCGAGGCGATGGCGGCCGTGGACTCGGCGGTCAGCGGGTGCCCGAGCACGGTGACATGGGAACGGCCGCTGCCGCGCGGCCGGTTGTCACCGGTACCGGAGAGGATCTCCGCCTGCAGCTTGAGGGACTCGGCCCAGCTGTGGACGGTGGCCCGCAGCTCGCCCTCGCCGCCGCCGGCGGGCTTGGTGACGAGGGCGCACAGGACGATGCGGCCACGGGTGACGACCTGCTCGATGTCGACGACGTCGACGGAGTAGGCGGCGAGGGTGTCGAACAGCCCGGCGGTGATCCCGGGACGGTCCTTGCCGAAGATCTTGACGAGGAGGGTGGGGACGTCGGAGGTCTGCGAAGCGCTCATGGTGCCCTCACCGTATCTTCCCGCCCTCCGTGCTTGGACCCCCGTCCCACCTGCCGGAACCATTCTCCGGCGGAGTGCTCCCCGCCGCCGCCCGGTGCAGGCGCCCGGGGGACGGCGGCGGGGTGAACGGAGATCGACGGGGAGGTGTCAGGGACCCTCGGGGCGGGCGTCCGGCCGACCGTGTTCGATTTGATACGCCCCGTCCCTTTCCTGATGTCTCAGACAGGGGGCCCGAGCGGTGGTGGGGGAGGAGGGGGCGGGGGCGGGGTGAACGGCGGGCGGTGGGGTGGGGCCGGGCGCCCGGCGGGCCTCCGGGGCAGCCGGGTGATCGTGACGTCCCAGGAGCCGTCGGGCTCGGCGTCCGGGGCGGGATGCGGGGCGGGGTACGGGTTCCGCCCGGGGTACGGGTACGGGTACGGCCGCCCCGGCGGGGGCCGGTACGGGGCCGTCGGCGCATCGGGCGCAGCCCCCGGCGGCACCGGGACCGGCCGCGGCGGCCGCCTGCGCCGGGCCAGCAGAGCCCCCGCACCGCCCGCCGCCGCGCCCCAGGCAGCCCCGAGCAGCAGCGCGTACGGCGCGTCGCCCCGCAGCTGCACCCCGGCGTCCACCGCGTCGACGCCGAGCACCGACAGCGAGGCGTCCACCGACACCCCCGCTAGCCACACCAGCGCCGCCAGCACCACCGCGGTCACGGCCGAGAGCCGCACCGCGCACCCCAGGATCCCGCGCCCCGGAGTCCGTACGGCGGCCAGCACTCCGGCGCAGAGCAGCAGCAGCCCCACCCCCGCGACCAGCAGCCACACCCGCCCGTCGTACTCCGCGAGCCGGGCCACCGTCACCGGCTCGCGCGCCGACACCCCCAGCAGATCGTCCAGCGGATCCGGCAGCAGCCGGCCGAGCGTGCCCGTCGCCTGCCCGTCGACCGGTACGAACAGCCCCAGCAGCATCCCCGTCCAGGCCCCGTTGGGCGCCCCCAGCAGCGCGGCGCCCAGCACCCGCCGCGGATGGTCGTCCCCCAGCGCCGCCCAGACCGCCGCCGCGAGCCCGGCAGCCACCGCCACCAGCAGCGCCACCACCAGCGCCGACACCGCGGGCCGCAGCCGCGCGAACACCGCCGGGCCGCGCCGCGAAGCCAGCAGCGCCACCGCCAGTACGGCCAGCACCCACACCGCGGCGCCCAGCAGCGTCGGCCCGAACTCCACCGAGAACCCCACCCGGGCCTCGGTGTCGATCAGGTCCCCGATGCGGTCCGGGAGCAGCCCGCCGACGTCCCCGATCCCGGGGACCACCACCTTCGGCGGGGTCCTCGGCAGCCGCGGCCCGTCCAGGGTGACCACGTCGTGCCCGGCCCGGGCCAGCCCGCCCGCCGCGGCGACGACCAGCACCGCCACCGAGGCCGCCCGGGCGGCGAGTTCCCCCGGCCCCGCCCCCGTCCGCACCGAGCGCAGGAAGATCCCGGCCAGGACCAGCGCCCCGGCCAGCCCCACCCCGAGCGGCACGACGTCCAGTGAGGTCTGCGCACCCGGACCGGTGACCCCGAGGACCGACACGTCCCCCGACGGGGTCACCGTGCCGCCGATCGCGAGGACCACCACGGCGGCCGTCATCGCCCCGAGCGAGCCTCCCGCGGCGTCGGCGCCCAGCAGGTGGAGCCCCAGCGCGGCGACCCCGGCCATCACGACCAGGGCCCAGCCGGTGGCGGCGATGCCCGACAGGACCACGTCTCCCCAACGAATGCGGCGCATGCGTGCCCCCGATGCGTGCCGAGCCTGTGCGGCGGGTGTGGCGGGTGTGCGTGCCGAGCGGGACAGGACCCGGCCAGGGCGAGAAGTCCCGTATCTCACTCTCCGGGTGACTTTCGACCCCGTCAACGGGCAGGCGTAGACGCCCTGGGAAGGCCCCGATTCCACATGTGGCCCCAGGCCTGAAATAGTTCCCCCGGATGTTCGCCATCCCTAGACTCCCTGACGTCGGACTCCCTGACGTCAGGGGGATTCTCGGGGGACCTAAGTGGGGCTGGAGTGCCGGAACTCGTACTGGAATTGAATGGAAGGACCTGGACGCTCGATTCGTCCAGGTCGTACTCGCTGGGGCGTGACCCCCAGGGAGACGTGGTGATCGACGACGCCCGGGTGTCGTGGCGGCACGCCACCATCGCCTGGAACGGCCGGGGTTGGGGCATCGAGGACCACGGCAGCACCAACGGCACCTACGTGCACGGCGCGAGGGTCCAGCAGACCGAGCTCGTGCCCGGCACGCCGGTCCACCTGGGCAACGCCACCGACGGCCCGCGGCTGAATCTGAGCGCCGCCGCCGCGCCGCAGCAGGCCGTACCGCAGCAGGCGGCCCCGGCCTACCAGGCCCAGGCGCCCGCCTACCAGGCCCCGGCCCAGCAGGCCGCCCCGGCGTACCAGGCCCCTGCCCAGGCGCAGCAGCCGCAGCAGCAGGCTTGGCAGCAGCAGCAGCAGGCCGCCGCCCACCAGCAGCCGCAGCAGCCGCACTTCCCGCAGCAGCAGGGCGGCGGCGCCGGCGTGCCCGCACAGGGCGCCGCTCCCGCGTACGGAGGTGACCGCAGCCCGACGACGTTCCACCAGATCGCCGTCGGCCGCGTCATGCGGATCGGTCGTGCGCTGGAGAACGAGCTGGTCGTCTCGGACCTCCAGGTCTCGCGCCTCCACGCCGAGTTCCGCTCGGCGAACGGCCGCTTCGAGATCCACGACCTCGGCAGCCACAACGGCACCTACGTCAACGGCCAGCCGTTGGCCAAGTCCGGCACCGCGCTGCTCGGCCCGAACGACATCGTCGGCGTCGGCCACTCGACGTTCCGGATCGTCGGCGACCGGCTCGAGGAGTTCGTCGACACCGGTGACGTCTCCTTCTCGGCCCGCCACCTCACGGTGACGGTCGACGGCGGCAAGCAGATCCTCAAGGACGTCACCTTCGGCGTCCCGGAGAAGTCGCTCATCGGCGTCATCGGCCCCTCCGGTTCCGGAAAGTCGACGCTGCTCAAGGCGCTGACCGGCTACCGGCCCGCCAACGAGGGCGACGTCCTCTACGACAACCGCAACCTGTACAAGCAGTTCGCGGAGCTCCGCCAGCGCATCGGCCTGGTCCCGCAGGACGACATCCTGCACAAGGAGCTGAAGGTCAGCACGGCCCTCAAGTACGCGGCCAAGCTCCGCTTCCCCGGCGACACCGCCGAGTCCGAGCGCGCCGCCCGCATCGACGAGGTCCTGCGCGAGCTCAAGCTCGACATCCACAAGGACAAGAAGATCACCGCGCTCTCGGGCGGTCAGCGCAAGCGCGTGTCCGTGGCGCTGGAGCTGCTCACCAAGCCGTCCCTGATCTTCCTGGACGAGCCGACCTCCGGCCTCGACCCGGGCATGGACCGCGACGTCATGCAGCTGCTGCGCGGCCTCGCCGACGACGGCCGCACGGTCCTCGTCGTCACCCACTCCGTGGCCGAGCTGTCGCTGTGCGACAAGCTGCTGGTCATGGCCCCGGGCGGTTCGGTCGCGTACTTCGGCCCGCCGGACGAGGCGCTGAACTTCTTCGGCTACACCACCTGGGCGGACGTCTTCTCGGCCTTCGAGAACTACCGCGACTACGACTGGGCCGGCCGCTGGAAGGGCTCGCAGCACTACCAGCTGTACGCCGCCGACCTCGACTCGGTCGCCCCGCAGCAGGTCGCGATGCCGCCGATGCAGCAGATGATGCCGCCGAAGGCGCAGGGCTGGGGCGACCAGCTGTGGACCCTGATCCGCCGCTACGTCTCGGTGATCGCGTCCGACAAGGGCTTCATGGCCCTCATGCTGATCCTGCCCGCGGTCCTGGGCGTGGTCTCCACGGTCATCCCCGCGACCTTCGGCCTCGCGCCGCCGAAGCCGCCGTCCCGGTTCAACGGCGACGCCGGCACGATCATGCTGATCCTCTGCGTCGGCATGTGCTTCTCGGGCGCCGCGAACTCCGTCCGTGAGCTGATCAAGGAACGGGTCATCTACGAGCGCGAGCGCGCCACCGGCCTGTCCCGGTCGGCGTACCTCATGTCGAAGGTGATCGTCCTCGGCTTCATCACGGCCATCCAGGGCGCGGTCATCTGCGCCATCGGCTTCGCCCCGCGCGACCTGCCCACCGAGGGCCTGCTCATGCCGCCGGCCGTCGAGCTGTGCCTGTCGGTCACCGCGCTCGGCTTCACGTCGATGATGTTCGGCCTGGTGATCTCCGCGCTGGTGAAGACCGCCGAGAAGACCATGCCGCTGCTGGTCATGTTCGCGATCGTCCAGGTCGTGTTCACCGGCATCCTGTTCCAGGTGTACGACTCGCCTGGCCTGGAGCAGTTCGCCTGGCTGATGCCCTCGCGCTGGGCCGTCGCCGCCGCCGGCACCACGCTCGACCTCGGCAAGCTCATGCCGCCGTGGGACCAGGAGAACCCCTCCAACACCGACCCGCTGTGGGAGCACTCGGTCGCCCAGTGGGGCGTGAACATCACGATCCTGCTGCTCATCGGCGTCGCCTGTGGCTTCGCCGTGCAGAAGCTGCTGCGCCGCCACGAGCCCGAGGTCATGCGCAACTAGCCGGCACCGCCGCGCGCACCCTCCCCGCCACGAAACGCCTCAGGGCGGCACCCGGATACCGGGTGCCGCCCTGAGGCGCATGGGGGTTGCTACGCCATGGCCCTTAGTAGGCGCTGTTGACGTTGTCGATCGAGCCGTAACGGTCGGCGGCGTAGTTGGCCGCGGCGACGATGTTGGCGACCGGGTGGTACTGGTCCAGCGGGGTGCCGGGGACGTGGTACGCGAGGAAGGTCGGCTTGATGACCTGGAGCAGGCCCTTCGAGGGGATACCGTTCTGGGCGTTGATGTCCCAGTTGTTGATCGCCCGCGGGTTGCCGCTCGACTCGCGCATGATGTTCTTGTACAGGCCGTTGTACGTGCCCGGAATCTTGTGCGCCTTCATGATCGCCAGCGACTCCTTGATCCAGCCGTCAAGGTTGTTCGCGTAGATCGGCTTGCGGACGGTGGAGCGGCTGGCGGCCGCCTTCGCCTCGCGGTCCTTCTTCGCCTTGGCCGCGGCCTCGGCGTCGGCCTTCGCCTTCGCCTTCGCGGCGGCGGCCTTGGCCTTCACCGCGGCCTCGAGCTTCGCGGCGTCCGTGGCCAGCTTGGACTGCGCGGAGAGGTGCTGCACGGTCTTGGCCTGGACACCCTCGACAGCCTGGGTCCACGCCACGGGGGCGGCGGCCACGGTCGTACCGGCGTCGGCGGTGCCGGCGGGGACGAGGGTGGCGGCCAGGGCGGCGGCGCCGATGGTGGCAACGGCGGCGAAGGACATCTTGTGCGCCTTCGTCAGACGACGAATCTGGCCGGGGGTGCTGGTCTTGGACATGCGTAGCAACCTCTTCGAATAGCGGGAGCCGCAGGAAAGCACCTTCGGATCCGGGATCCGCGGTGCTGTGCGACGGGAGCAATTCTTAGCGGCGGCAAAATCTTGTGGCAAAGGTGTGACGTACGATCCGGCTTAGTGGATCAGGGGGCGCCGACGAGCCCGGAATTCCGGGCCGCACGCTAGGCGCAGCAGTGCTGACAACGTCTTTACACGTCCACTAGGCGCCTTCGTAAGTGACGTGGGTCCTATGTGCGGGCTCACATCGGCCACGTAACAGTCTCACCGAGCGTTGCTCGAGCAATGCATTCCGTAACGGAATTCTCCGACCTGAGGACCACAAACCCCCACAGCCCGTCATCCTCAAGGCAGAGAGGACCCCCGCGACCCCCTCCTCAAGGAGGAGGACACACCGTCCCGGTCCTAGGGCTCGAGCCCGATCCCGCAGGTCAGAGCCGCTAGTACGGTGTGCCCATGACCGGTAGTCCCGTGTTCGGAGGACCCCGCGGGGGCCTCGCCGCCGTGAGCACCGCCCTGCTCGCCATGAGCCGCCGCATGGAGGTCCGCGACGTCCTGCGCACGATCGTCGCCTCGGCCCGCGAGCTGCTCGACGCCGAGTACGCGGCCCTGGGCGTCCCGGACGACCACGGCGGCTTCGCCCAGTTCGTCGTGGACGGCATCACCGAGGACCAGTGGCGACGCATCGGCCCGCTGCCCCGCCAGCACGGCATCCTCGCCGCGATGCTCCACCAGGACGGCCCCGAGCGGCTGGCCGACGTACGCAAGGACCCCCGCTTCGAGGGCTGGCCCACCGCCCACCCCGAGATGTCCGACTTCCTCGGACAGCCCGTCCGCGACGGCGACGAGACCCTCGCCGCCCTCTTCCTCGCGAACAAGCGCAGACCCGGCGGCTTCACCGAACAGGACGAGGAGCTCCTCGCCCTCCTCGCCCAGCACGCGGCGATCGCCCTCACCAACGCCCGGCTCTACGAGCGCAGCCGCGAGCTCACCATCGCCGAGGAGCGCTCCCGCCTCGCCCACGAGCTGCACGACGCCGTGGCCCAGAAGCTCTTCTCGCTCCGCCTGACCGCCCAGGCCGCCGCCGCCCTCGTGGACCGCGACCCGGCCCGCGCCAAGGGCGAGCTCCATCAGGTCGCCGCCCTCGCTGCGGAGGCCGCCGACGAGCTGCGCGCCGCCGTGACCGAGCTGCGTCCGGCCGCCCTCGACGAGGACGGCCTCGTCGCCACCCTCCGCGACCAGGCCCAGGTCCTCGACCGCGCCCACACCGCTCACGTCACCTTCACCTGTGACGGCGTACGGGCCCTCCCGGCGACCCAGGAGGAGGCGCTGCTCCGCGTCGCCCAGGAGGCCCTCCACAACGCCCTGCGGCACTCGGGAGGCGACCGCGTCGAGGTCACCCTCGCCCGCCGGGCCGCGGGAGCCGTCCTGACCGTCACGGACAACGGAAGCGGCTTCTCCCCTTCCTCGATCCGCGCGGCCGGGCGCCACCTCGGCCTCGTCTCCATGCGGGACCGGGCCTGCGGCGTCGGCGGCCGCCTCACCGTGCACTCGGAGCCCGGTACGGGCACCACGATCGAGATGGAGGTACCCGGTGGCTGACACGCCCATCCGCGTCCTGCTCGTGGACGACCACCAGGTGGTCCGCCGCGGCCTGCGCACGTTCCTGGAGGTCCAGGACGACATCGAAGTGGTCGGGGAGGCCGCCGACGGCGAGGAGGGCGTGGCCCGCGCCGAGGAGCTGCGGCCCGACGTGATCCTCATGGACATCAAGATGCCGGGCACCGACGGCATCGAGGCCCTCCGCCGGCTGCGCGCGCTGGCGAACCCGGCGAGGGTGCTGATCGTCACCAGCTTCACCGAGCAGCGGACGGTCGTGCCGGCCCTGCGGGGCGGCGCCGCGGGATACGTCTACAAGGACATCGACCCCGACGCCCTGGCAGGAGCGATCCGCTCGGTCCACGCCGGGCACGTGCTGCTCCAGCCGGAGGTGGCGGAGGCCCTGCTCTCCCAGGAGGAACAGCCCTCGTCGAGCCGGGGCGGCTCCCTGACCGAGCGGGAGAGGGAGGTCCTGTCCCTCATCGCGGACGGCCGCTCCAACCGGGAGATCGCCCGTGCGCTGGTGCTGTCCGAGAAGACGGTCAAGACGCACGTCTCGAACATCCTGATGAAGCTGGACCTCGCGGACCGCACCCAGGCGGCGTTGTGGGCGGTCAGGCACGGGATCACGGACTGAACACGGCCAGAAACGGACCGTCCAGCTCCGATCCGAGATTCATACGGTCGGGTGTATGTAGCCCACATGGCGCATCCCGTTCGTCGGATGACCGTTCTTCATGACGTGCCGCGGCGGCTGGCCGCGGCAGACGTACTGGAGGACCAAGAACGTGAAGAACTTCAAGAAGGCCACTGCCGTCACCATGATCGCGGGCGGCCTCCTTGCCGCGGGCGCCGGCGTCTCCTCGGCACACGGCGGTGCGTCGGCGGCGGGCGAGGCCGCGGGCTCGCCCGGCGTCGTCTCCGGAAACCTGATCCAGGCCCCCGTCCACGTCCCGGTGAACGTGGTCGGCAACACCGTCACGGTGATCGGCCTGCTGAACGCCGCCTTCGGCAACACCGGCGTCAACGCCTGACGCCCCTTCCACCGGCCCCGCTTCCCCCCACCTCTCCCCGGGAAGCGGGGCCGCGGCGCGTTCAGCCCCGCTCGCGCTCCTCCACCGCCGAGTTGTACGCCGCGACCAGCGCCCGCCGGGCCACCCGTTCCACCGGCCGCAGCGCCTCCGCCCTCGCCGCCATCTCCGAGGCGGCCACCGCACCGCCCGGCCCGTGCTCGTACGCCAGCGACACCAGCAGATCCACCCGCTGCGCCAACGCCAGCACCCGCACCGCCCGCGCCGGATACCCCGGCGCCAGCACCTCCCGCCCGGCCTCCGCGCGCGCCCGGTACGCCGACAGCGCGCCCTCCGCCACCGGCCCCGACCCCGCCACGTCCAGCCGGGTCAGCACCACCGTCGCCTCGCGCAGCGCCTCCGCCAGCTCCCGCTCCGCCTCGCCGAGCGACGGCACGTCCGCCGGCGGGGCCTCCCGTACCGGCAGGCAGTGCCAGGTCACCGAGACGTGCACGTCCCCCTCCGGCCCGGCCTCGGCCACCTCCGGCACCAGACCCAGCGCCGCACCCACCGCGACCACCGCCTCCTCGGCATCCAGCGCCCGCGCATTGAACTCCGCCGGCCCGCTCAGCCCCAGCGGATGCCCCGGCGCCGGCAGCGCCACCCGCAGCCCCGTCACCCCCAGCGCCCGCATCCGTCCGAGCGCCAGCGTGAGGCCCACCGGACCCGACTCGCCCGGCAGCCCCTCCACCCGGTGCACGGCGTCCTCGCCCACGATCGACAACACGGCCTCGTCGGGCGAGACCAGTCCGGCCAGCAGTGCGTTCCCCCAGGCGGCCAACCGCCCTGAACGTGGTTCGAAAAGCATCCCCCCACTTTACGGATCACCCCGGATCCGGCCCCGCCGCCCACCTGGCGCCCGGACCCCTCGCCGAGTGGCGTAGGTTTTCCCCTGGGGCTGCGCCTACCGGTGCACAGACGAAACCGAGACTGCAAGGGGAGACAACACGCTCATGAGCGATGTTCTGGAGCTGGTGGACGTATCCGTGGTCCGCGAGGGCCGGGCTCTGGTGGACCAGGTCTCCTGGTCGGTGAAGGAGGGGGAGCGCTGGGTGATCCTCGGCCCCAACGGCGCCGGCAAGACCACGCTGCTGAACCTCGCCTCCAGCTACCTCTTCCCCACCAAGGGCACCGCCACCATCCTCGGCAGCACCCTCGGCAAGCCCGGCAGCGACGTCTTCGAGCTGCGCCCGCGCATCGGCGTCGCCGGCATCGCGCTCGCCGACAAGCTCCCCAAGCGCCAGACCGTCCTGCAGACCGTCCTCACCGCCGCGTACGGCATGACGGCCACCTGGCAGGAGGAGTACGAGGAGATCGACGAGCAGCGCGCCCGCGCCTTCCTCGACCGCCTCGGCATGACGGACTACCTCGACCGCAAGTTCGGCACCCTCTCCGAGGGCGAGCGCAAGCGCACCCTGATCGCCCGCGCCCTCATGACCGACCCCGAGCTGCTCCTCCTCGACGAGCCCGCCGCCGGTCTGGACCTCGGCGGCCGCGAGGACCTCGTACGCCGCCTCGGCCGCCTCGCCCGCGACCCGCTCGCGCCGTCCATGGCGATGGTCACGCACCACGTCGAGGAGATCGCCCCCGGCTTCACCCACGTCCTGATGATCCGCCAGGGCAAGGTCGTCACCGCGGGCCCGATCGAGCTCGAGCTGACCTCCCGCAACCTCTCCCTCTGCTTCGGCCTCCCGCTCGTCGTCGAGCGCAACGACCACGACCGCTGGACCGCCCAGGGCCTCCCGCTGCGCTAGGGGTCGTCAAAGTCCCGTCCGGCCGGAGGGCCCGGCACGCGGGCTCGGGGCGCCTTGCCGATCAGGCCGGGCAGACACCGCCGGTACGGGCACGGTCGCACCCTGTCCCGACCGCGCCCGCCCGACCTACCATGACCATGTGGACATCGACGCGTGGCTGTGGTGGCTCATCGGCGCGGTCGGACTGGGCATCCCGCTCGTCCTGACGGCGATGCCGGAGTTCGGCATGTTCGCCGTCGGCGCGGTCGCGGCCGCCGTCACGGCGGCGTTCGGCGGGGGAGTCGTCGCCCAAGTCCTGGTCTTCGTCATCGTGTCGGTGGCGCTCATCGCCGTCGTCCGCTCGATCGCGAACCACCACCGCGAGCAGCGCCCCCAACACCGCACCGGAATCGACGCGTTGAAGGGCAGAAGCGCGCTCGTCCTCGAACGCGTCGACGGCAGCGGAGGCCGGATCAAACTCGCCGGCGAGATCTGGTCCGCCCGCACCCTCGACGCGGACAGCAGCTTCGAACCGGGCCAGCAGGTGGACGTCGTGGAGATCGACGGGGCCACCGCGATCGTGATGTGAGCTTGTGAGCCAAGGAGCCGACCCACGGCGGCGAGGTCTGCGAGACTCGCCCAACGGGGCAGCACAGACAGCCGGAAGGGCACGGGGAACCGCATGCAACCGATCATCATCGTCCTGATCATTCTGGTGGTTCTGGTCTTCATCGCACTGGTCAAGACGATCCAGGTGATCCCGCAGGCCAGCGCCGCCATCGTCGAACGCTTCGGCCGCTACACGCGCACCCTCAACGCGGGCCTCAACATCGTCGTCCCGTTCATCGACTCGATCCGCAACCGCATCGACCTGCGCGAGCAGGTCGTACCGTTCCCGCCGCAGCCGGTCATCACCCAAGACAACCTCGTCGTCAACATCGACACGGTCATCTACTACCAGGTGACCGACGCCCGCGCCGCGACGTACGAGGTCGCCAGCTACATCCAGGCCATCGAGCAGCTCACCGTCACCACCCTGCGCAACATCATCGGCGGCATGGACCTCGAGCGGACCCTGACCTCCCGCGAGGAGATCAACGCGGCCCTGCGCGGAGTCCTCGACGAGGCCACCGGCAAGTGGGGCATCCGCGTCAACCGCGTCGAGCTCAAGGCGATCGAGCCGCCGACCTCCATCCAGGACTCGATGGAGAAGCAGATGCGCGCCGACCGCGACAAGCGCGCCGCGATCCTCCAGGCCGAAGGTGTCCGGCAGTCCGAGATCCTGCGCGCCGAAGGTGAGAAGCAGTCCTCCATCCTGCGCGCCGAGGGTGAGGCCAAGGCCGCCGCCCTGCGCGCCGAGGGCGAGGCGCAGGCCATCCGTACGGTCTTCGAGTCCATCCACGCCGGCGACGCCGACCAGAAGCTCCTCGCCTACCAGTACCTCCAGATGCTCCCGAAGATCGCCGAAGGCGATGCCAACAAGCTCTGGATCGTGCCCAGCGAGATCGGAGACGCGCTCAAGGGCCTCTCGGGAGCCATGGGCAACTTCGGCCCCATGGGCGGCGGTTCCGGCTTCAACCCGCAGAACGCCGGCAAGTCCGCCGGAGCCGACGGGAACGGCGCCGGCAACGGCGCGAACGGCACGGACCGGCGCGAGCAGCCCCCGATCGACTGACACCCCCGCCCGCTGCGGACCGGCATCCCCTCCTGCATGATCAGTGAGGCCCCTCGACCTTCATGGCGGGGAGGCGACTCACTCATGCAAAGGGGATGGCCCAGTCCATGTCCATGTCCATCTGGGAATCAGTAGCGGTGTTCGCCGCCGGCATCGGCGCCGGCACCATCAACACCATCGTCGGCTCCGGCACGCTCATCACCTTCCCGGTGCTGCTCGCCACCGGGCTCCCGCCGGTCACGGCCAACGTGTCCAACACGCTCGGCCTGGTGCCCGGTTCCATCAGCGGGGCCATCGGCTACCGCAAGGAGCTCCAGGGCCAGCGCGGCCGCATCATCCGGCTCGGCGCCGTCTCCCTCGTCGGGGGACTCGCGGGCGCCGTCCTGCTCCTCACCCTGCCGTCGGAGTCCTTCGACACGATCGTGCCCGTCCTCATCGGACTCGCCCTCGTGCTCGTCATCCTCCAGCCCCGGCTCGCCGCAGCCCTGCGCAAGCGCCAGGAAGCCGCCGGAGGAGACACCGGACACCCCGACGGGGGCCCGGCCCTGCTCACCGGAATGCTGCTCTCCAGCGCGTACGGGGGCTACTTCGGCGCCGCGCAAGGCGTGCTCTACATCGGCCTGATGGGCCTGCTGCTCCACGAGGACCTGCAACGCATCAACGCCGTCAAGAACGTCATCGCCGCCCTGGTGAACGGCATCGCCGCCGTCTTCTTCCTCTTCGTCGCCGAATTCGACTGGACGGCCGTGCTCCTGATCGCCGTCGGCTCCACCCTCGGCGGCCAGATCGGCGCCAAGGTCGGCCGCCGCCTGTCGCCGACCGTGCTCCGCGCGGTCATCGTGACGGTCGGCGTCATCGCGATCGTCCAGCTGCTGCTGCGCTGAGCGACGTAGCGGAACTACGTCGCCCGGCGCACCGGCGACCATGCGACCGGACCAGCCGGACCGGCCGTACTAGGCGGTTCGCTCCAGCCAGTCGGGCAGCGCATCGCGGCCCCCCACCCCCAGGGCCAGCAGCATGGCGTCCGCCGGAGACGGCACGAAGGGCTTCCGGAGGAGCGGCATCCCCGCCTCCTCCGGAGTCCGAGCCGCCTTGCGGTGATTGTCCTCGGCACAGGAGGCCACCGTGTTCAACCACGTGTCCCCACCGCCCTGGGCGCGGGGCAGCACGTGGTCCACGGTCGTCGCGCGCTTCCCGCAGTACGCGCACCGGTGCTGGTCCCGGACCAGCACCCCCCGCCGTGACCAGGGGGCATGTCTTCGGAACGGCACCCGTACGTACCGGCACAACCTGATCACCCGGGGCAGCGGAAGATCCATGGAGGCACCGCGCACACGGAGTTCCGGATGCGACTGCTCGACGACGGCCTTGTCCTGGAGCACCAGGACCACAGCCCGGTTCAGCGTCACCGTCGACAGCGGCTCGAAGCTCGCATTCAGCACCAGCGTGTCCCGCATCTCGCCCACCTCCCGTGTGCAGGCCCGCAACCACACCGGCGGCAGGGCCCGCAACCACTCTGGCCGCGCGCGCCACGCGGGACAACGCAATAAAAATGCCCGGTCCTGGTCGTCTTTAGACCAGGACCGGGCAAACGCACGGCGAACGATCAGCTCGCAGGACCCTCGTACTCACCGATCAGCTGCGCCCGGCCCAACGAGTGGAAGCGCAGGTTGAATCCGACCACGGCCGGCGAGACGTCCGCACCGGGGCCCAGCTTCTCCTGGTCCACCGCATAGACGGTGAACACGTACCGGTGCCGCTCCCCGGCCGGCGGAGCAGCCCCGCCGAAGTCCCTCGTGCCGTAGTCGTTCCGTACGTGCACGGCGCCGGCGGGCAGCCCCTCGAACTTCCCGCTCCCCGCCCCGGCCGGCAGCTCGGTGACCGAGGCCGGCAGATCGAAGAGCACCCAGTGCCAGAACCCGCTGCCCGTCGGGGCGTCCGGGTCGAAGCACGTCACCGCGAAACTCTTCGTCCCCTCCGGGAACCCCTCCCACCGCAGATGCGGCGAGACGTTCCCGCCCTTCAGCACCTGGGCGTCACCCAGCTCCCCACCGGGCTCGAGGTCCGCGCTCTCCACGGAGAACGCGTGCACCTGGGGGTGGAAGTCGTGCGGAAGGGGCGCCCTGTTCTGCTCGGCCACTGCTGAACCTCCTGATCGCGAACCAGTACCGAACCAGTACCGGGCCCGAGCCTAGAACCAGTTGCGCTGCGAACCCACGGACGCGATCCACTGGTTGAGGTAAGCCGCCCAGTCGGTCTCCTGGTACGACTGCAGACCCACCTGGAAGCAGCGGTAGGTGTCACTGCCCTCGGAGAACAGCCCGGACTTCTTGTCCATCTCCAGGACGACGTCCATCTCACGGCCGTCCGAGACGAAGGTCAGCTCGACCTGGTTCAGCCCGCGGTACTGCGCCGGCGGCAGGAACTCGATCTCCTGGTAGAACGGCAGCGTCTGGCGGGTCCCACGGATGTGCCCGCGCTCCATGTCCGCACTGCGGAAGCCGAAGCCGAGCTGACGGAAGGCATCCAGGATCGCCTGCTGCGCCGGCACCGGGTGCACGTTGATCGGGTCGAGGTCGCCGGCGTCCACCGCACGCGCGATCTCCAGCTCGGTGCTGACCCCGATGTTCATCCCGTGCAGGTGCTGACCCCCGAAGTGGGTGATCGGCGTCTCCCACGGGATCTCCAGCCCGAACGGCACCACGTGCAGGGCGCCCGGCTGCACCTGGAAGGCACCGCCGAGGCGCTGCTTGGTGAAGACGATGTCCTGCTTGTACTCCTGGTCGTTCCCCTCCACCTCGACCCGCGCCTGCAGGCCGACGGACAGGCCCTCGATCTGCTGCTCCACGGAACCGCCCTGGATGCGGACCTCGCCCTGGACGATCCCGCCCGGCACCACGTTCGGCTCGGTGATGACCGTGTCCACCGAAGCACCGCCGGCACCCAGTGCCGCGAACAGCTTCTTGAACCCCATGCTCTGACTCCCCTTGAAGGCTCGTGCGACTACCGCTTACGAGTACACACTGACAAACGCGGAACCTTAGGCCCCGGTTGCAGGTGCGCGCGTTCCACTACGCTCGACCGGATGAGCGCGCGCCCCGACCGTACGCCCCTGGCCCGGTCCTTCTTCGACCGGCCGGTCCTCACGGTGGCCCCGGACCTCCTCGGCCGGATCCTGGTCCGCCGTACACCCGAGGGGCCCATGGAACTCCGCATCACGGAGGTGGAGGCGTACGAGGGGGAGGCCGACCCGGGCTCCCACGCCTACCGGGGCCGGACGCAGCGCAACGCATCGATGTTCGGTCCGCCCGGACACGCGTACGTCTACTTCATCTACGGCATGTGGTTCAGCCTCAACCTGGTGTGCGGCCCGCCGGGCCACGCGAGCGGGGTCCTGCTGCGGGCGGGCGAGATCACCGTGGGCGCGGACCTGGCCCGCAAACGTCGACTTTCCGCCAGAAGTGACAAGGAACTGGCCAAAGGCCCGGCCCGCCTGGCCACGGCCCTGGCGGTGGACCGCTCCCTGGACGGCGCCGACCTCTGTGACGGCCCGGAATCCCCCCTGGCCCTCCTGACGGGGACCGCCACCTCACCCGACCTGGTGAGCAACGGCCCCCGCACGGGAGTCGGCGGCGCCGGCGCGGGCCACCCCTACCGCTACTGGATCACGCACGACCCGACGGTGAGCCCGTATCGCGCCCACGCGCCACGCCGCCGCTCAACTTGACTCGCCCTTGGCGGACGCCTAACGTAGCCCGAGCCGCTTGAACGGGGCACTGCTGTCAGCAGACCCCCGGAGCGGCCAACCCACTACCTACGACGTACCCCTGGCGGGGTCGATTTCGGCATGCCCGAATTCGAATCCGGTGGCTCGATTATGAGTCGCAACGGATAAGCGCTAAAGTGGTGGAACGCCGAAAGGCAAAGGCCCCCAACGGCCACCGGAATTCAAATCCAAGTCGGAAACGACAGCGGAAATGATCTGGTAGAGTTGGAAACGAAGAACGAAGCCCGGAGGAAAGCCCGAGAGGGTGAGTACAAAGGAAGCGTCCGTTCCTTGAGAACTCAACAGCGTGCCAAAAATCAAC
>NZ_JBVIGX010000027.1:0-105740 GCF_055570595.1 Streptomyces sp. NPDC031132 | reverse complement strand
AAATTGCGGGGGAAGCTGGGTCTAGGGCTGGTGCGGATGTGTTTCCCGTCGGACCCACGCCCCTTGGCCACCTTCCTGGGTCGGTTCCTTCCGTGAAACATCGACCCGGGTCGACCGGCCTTAGGGTGGCCGGGTGAGCGAGCAGCAGACTGAAGAGACCGGCGACGAGCGTCCCGAGGCGCGCCTGGAACGGGCCGTGCGGGCCGCCGAGCAGGCGCTGATCGAGTTCGAGATCGCCGTGGAGACCTTCCGGGTGGAGGTGGAGAACTTCTCCCGCCTGCACCACCAGAAGCTCGGCCCGATGTACTCGAGGCTCGACGAGCTGGATGCGCTGATCGCCGAGGCGAAGGCGGCGCGCAGCGGCGATGCCGAGGATCTGCGACGGGCCCGGGAAGCCCGCTCGCTGGTGATGCCGATGCCGGGCGTGGACGAGCTGTTCCACGACTGGATGGGTTCGGAGGGCATCTCCGACGACGCGTCCGCGATGCTCACCGACCGCCCGGTCCGGCCCCCGGAGCGTGTGCGGCCGACGGAGGAGGTACGCCGGCTCTACCGCGAGCTGGTCCGCCAGGCGCACCCGGATCTCGCCCGGGACGAGGCCGAGCGGGAGCGGCGCGACGCCTTCATCGTGCGCGTCAATGCGGCGTACGCGAGGGGCGAGGAGCAGGCGCTGCGCGAGCTGGCCGAGGAGTGGGCGGCGGGTCCCGTGCCGGAGGCCGTGCGGCAGCTCAACGAGAGCGAGGAGCTCTACGCCCGGCTGGAGTGGCTGGCGCGGCGCAAGGAGCTGCTGTCGGTGGTGGCGCGGGAGCTGGAGGACAGCGCGATCGGGTCGATGCTGCGGATGGCGCCGGACGATCCGGACCGGCTGCTGGAGGAGATCGCGGAGCAGCTGCTGGCGCAGGTCTCCGAGCGGGAGTCGGAGCTCGCGGAGTTTGGATAGGTTGGGAGTCAGATCTGCGATGAGAGAAGGCGACGTATGAACTTCGGACCGCTTCCCTCGGTGGACGCCGCCGCGGTGCCCTCCGAAGGCTTTGTCCTCGACGTCCGTGAGGACGACGAATGGGCTGCCGGACACGTGGAAGGCGCTCTGCACATCCCGATGAGCGACTTCGTGGCCCGCTTCGGTGAGCTGACGGAGGCGGTCGAGGACGGCCGCCGCGTACACGTGATGTGCCGGGTCGGCGGGCGCTCCGCGCAGGTCACCCAGTACCTGGTGCGCCAGGGCCTCGACGCCGTGAACATCGACGGCGGCATGCAGGCCTGGGACGGCGCCGGGCGCCCGATGGTGACCGACAGCGGGAACCCGGCCTTCGTGCTCTAGAAGGCCGGGCTCCGGCCGTCAGGCGAGGGCGTGGGCGGCCAGCAGGTCGCCCAGCGCCTCCTCGTGCGCGGCGGCCGGGCCCAGCTGAAGCTCCAGCTGCTTCGCCCACGCGTGATAGCGGTGCAGCGGGTAGTCGGTGTCGGCGCCGAAGCCGCCGTGCAGGTGCTGCGCCGTCTGCACGACCCGGCGTACCCCCTCCGAGGCCCAGATCTTCGCCACGGCGACGTCCCCGGCGCTCGGCAGCGGGCCGCCGGCTCCGCCCGTCGCCGCGTCGAGCCGCCACGCGGCCTGCCAGAGGGTGACCTCCATGGCTCGCAGATCGATGTAGCGGTCGGCGGCCTGGACGGCCACGGCCTGGAACGTGGCCACCGGGAAGCCGAACTGCTCGCGCTTGCTGGTGTATTGGCTGGTCATGGTGAGGACGCCCTCGCCGAGTCCGAGCGCCAGGGCGCACGTTCCGGTGGCGAGGAGCTGGCGGAGCCGTTCCCAGGCTCCCGGGTTGTCGATCAGATGGCTCGCGGGCACCCGTACGCCGTCCAGGGCGAGTTCGGCGAGCCGTTCCCCGGTGGTGGAGACCTGGCCGGCCAGGGTGAGGCCCTCGGCGGCGCGCGGGACGAGCGCGAGGACGGCCTCGCCCTCGCCGGTGTGGGCCGGTACGGCGATCCAGTCGGCGCCGTGCGCCCACGGGACGGCCGTCTGGACCCCGTCGAGGGTCCACTGCGCGCCCTCGCGGCGGGCGGTGACGGAGAGTTCTGCGGGATCGTGGCCGCTGCGCCCGTGGGCGGCGGCGGTGAGGACGAGCATGCCCCGCCCGGCATCGGGCAGCAGGGCGGCGGCCAGTTCGGGGCTGCCGTGGGCCTGGACGGCCATGGCGGTGGCGCAGTGCTCCAGCAGCGGAACCCGGGCCAGCACCCTCGCCGCCTCGCGCAGCACCAGGCACAGGGCGATCGCGTCGAGGCCCGCCCCGCCGTGCTCCTCGGCGAGGACCAGGCTCAGCAGGTCGGACGCGGCGAGCTTGGCCCACAGCGGCCGGTCGAAGTCCTCGGCGACGGCCCCCGGGGTCAGCGCGGGGCTGGGCACGCCGTCCGGGGCGACGTCCGCGAAGACGGCCTTCGCCGCCTCGACGGCGGCCTGCTGCTCCTCGGTGAAGGTGAAGTCCACTGCCTGTCCTCCCGCGCGCACCGGATCCGTCAGGCCCGGTCCGGACCTGACGGTGCGTCAAGATAGAGCACCCGGTGGAAAATGCACAGGGGAGGAAGCCCGCCTCAGCGGTCGAAGTCGATCTCCACTTCCTCGGTCACCGCGTGCGACTGGCAGGCCAGCACGAACCCGGCCTCCGTCTCCTCCGCCTCCAGTGCGAAGTTCCGGTCCATCCGGACCTCGCCCGTGACCAGGAACGCCCGGCAGGTGCCGCAGACCCCGCCCTTGCAGGCGTACGGGGCGTCCGCGCGGTTGCGCAGCACGGCGTCCAGCAGGGACTCCCCGTCGCGGACCGGCCAGGTCCCGGAACGTCCGTCGAGCCGGGCCGTGACCCGTACGTGGGCCGGGACCGCGGCCGGGGCCGGCGGTGCCGTGTCCTCGACGTGGAAGATCTCCTCGTGGATCCGGGTCCGGACGACGCCGAGCGTGCCCAGCGCCCGCTCCGCGCCCACGACCAGCCCGTACGGGCCGCACAGGAACCAGCCCGTCACGTCCGCGACCGGCAGCAGCGCGGGCAGCAGGGCCTTCAGCCGCTCCTCGTCGAGGCGGCCGGACGGCAGCCCGGCCTCCTGCTCCTCCCGGGACAGGACCGTCACCAGCTGGAAGCGGTCCGGGAAGCGGTCCTTGAGGTCGGCGACCTCGTCCAGGAACATCGTCGACGCCGCCGTACGGTCGCTGCGGACCAGGCAGAACCGGGCGTCGGGCCGCGCCGCCAGCAGCGAGGCGGCGATCGACAGCACCGGGGTGATCCCGCTGCCGCCGACGATCGCCGCGTAGTGCCCGGCGGCCGGGGCAGCGGTCGGCTCCAGGACGAACCGCCCGGCCGGGACCATCACGTCCAGCACGTCGCCGGCGGCGATCTCCTTGTGCGCGAACGTGGAGAACTCGCCGCCCTCCACCAGCCGCACGCCCACCCGCAGCGCCGCCGGGCCGGGGCCCGCGAGGGCCGGGGCCGGGGAGCAGATCGAGTACGTACGGCGGATCTCTTCACCCTCGGGGGTGCTGCGGCGCAGCGTGAGGTGCTGGCCGGGGGCGTGCAGGTACTCGCCGCGCAGCTCCTCGGGGACGCGCAGGGTCAGCGCCACGGAGTCGTCGGTGAGCCGGTCGACCGCCGCCACCGTCAGCGGGTGGAAGGCGCCGTGGCGCGCGGGGCGCCCGGAGCCCGACGTGGGCGACGGCGTGGACGCGGCCATCTACAGCTCCTTGAAGTGGTCGAACGGTTCACGGCAGGCGGTGCAGCGGCGCAGCGCCTTGCATGCGGTGGAGGAGAACCGGCTGAGCAGTTCGGTGTCGGTGGATCCGCAGTTCGGGCAGCGGACCGAGAGCGTGACCGGGACCGGCCCGCCGGCCGCGTGCGGCCGCGGCGGGGCGATGCCGAACTCGGCCAGCTTGCGCCGGCCCTCGGCGCTGATGTCGTCGGTCGACCAGGCCGGGGCCAGGACGGTGCGCACCTGCACGTCCGGGATGCCGTGGCCGGTCAGGACCCGCTCGATGTCGGCGGACATGGCCTCGATGGCGGGGCAGCCGGTGTAGGTCGGGGTGAGGGTGACCTCGACGTGGCCGTCCTCGTGCATCCGTACGCCGCGCATCACGCCGAGCTCGGCGAGGGTGAGTACGGGCAGCTCGGGGTCGGGCACCGAGCCGGCGAGCTCGGCCAGCTCCGCCTCCAGGCGGGTCAGGGCCTCGGGGGCCTCCGGCCCGCCCGTCGGGGCCGGGGCGCGGGGCGTGTCCGTCACCATGACGCCCCCGGATGGCTGCGGTGCAGGTGCTGCATCTCGGCGAGCAGCCTGCCGAACGACTCGGTGTGCAGGCCCTGGCGGCCTGCGCCGGCCACCCAGGCGCCGGTGCGCGGCCCCTCGGGGAGCGCGAGCCCCGCCTGCTCCACCACGCCGCCCACGGCGGCCAGCCAGCGGCCTTCCAGGGCGGCCCAGTCCACGCCGTCGATGCCGTCCACCGGCTGGAACATCTCGCCGGTGAACTTCCACAGCGCGTCCAGGGCGGCCTGCATGCGCGCCTTGCTCTCCTGCGTGCCGTCGCCGAGCCGCAGGGTCCACTGCTCGGCGTGGTCGCGGTGGTACGCGGTCTCCTTGACGGCCTTGGCCGCCAGCGGGGCGAACGGGCCGTCGCCGACCGCCAGTTCCGCGTACAGCTCGTGCTGGTGGAAGGAGAAGTAGAGCTGGCGGGCGATGGTGTGGGCGAAGTCCCCGTTCGGCTGCTCGACCAGCTGGAGGTTGCGGAAGGACCGCTCCTCGCGCAGGAAGGCCAGCTCGTCCTCGTCGCCTGCCAGGGACAGCAGGACACGGGCCTGGCCGAGCAGGTCGAGCGCGATGTTCGCGAGGGCGACCTCCTCCTCCAGGACGGGGGCGTGACCCGCCCACTCGCCGAGGCGGTGGGAGAGGATCAGGGCGTCGTCCCCCAGCGCGAGGGCTGCCGACCGGACGAGATCGGGCTGGACGGCAGCGGACTGAACGGCATCGGTGCTGGTCACAGGTGGTGCACCCCCTCGGGGATCTCGTAGAAGGTCGGGTGACGGTACGGCTTGTCGGCCGACGGGGCGAAGAACGGGTCCCGCTCGTCCGGCGAGGACGCGGTGATCTCGGTGGAGGGCACCACCCAGATCGAGATGCCCTCGCCGCGCCGCGTGTAGAGGTCGCGGGCATTGCGCAGGGCCATCTCCGCGTCGGGCGCGTGCAGGCTGCCCGCGTGCGTGTGCGAGAGGCCGCGGCGCGAGCGGACGAACACCTCCCACAGTGGCCAGTTCTGCGTCATACCCCTGCCTCCTCGTTCGTTGCCGTGCTCTGTACTGCCGTGTGCTCGGTCCGGGCGGTGTGCTTCTCCGCGTACGCCGCGGCCGCCTCGCGGACCCAGGCGCCTTCCTCGTGGGCCCGGCGCCGCTGGCCGATCCGCTCTTCGTTGCACGGGCCGTTGCCCTTGAGCACGTCCCAGAACTCGGCCCAGTCGATCGCACCGAAGTCGTGGTGCCCGCGCTCCTCGTTCCACTTCAGGTCCGGGTCGGGCAGGGTCAGGCCCAGGGCCTCGGCCTGCGGAACGGCGATGTCCACGAAGCGCTGGCGCAGCTCGTCGTTGGAGTGCCGCTTGATCCGCCACGCCATGGACTGCGCGGAGTGCGCCGACTCGTCGTCCGGCGGGCCGAACATCATCAGCGAGGGCCACCACCACCGGTTCACGGCGTCCTGCGCCATCGCGTGCTGCGCCTCCGTGCCCTTGGAGAGGGCCATGAGGAGCTCGAAGCCCTGGCGCTGGTGGAAGGACTCCTCCTTGCAGATCCGGACCATCGCGCGGGCGTACGGCCCGTACGAGCAGCGGCAGATCGGCACCTGGTTGGTGATCGCCGCGCCGTCCACGAGCCAGCCGATCGCGCCGACATCGGCCCAGGTCAGGGTGGGGTAGTTGAAGATCGAGGAGTACTTCTGCTTGCCGGAGTGCAGCTTGTCGAGCAGCTCGTCGCGGCTGGTGCCGAGGGTTTCGGCGGCGCTGTACAGGTAGAGGCCGTGCCCGGCCTCGTCCTGGACCTTGGCCATCAGGATCGCCTTGCGGCGCAGCGAGGGCGCGCGGGTGATCCAGTTGGCCTCGGGCTGCATGCCGATGATCTCGGAGTGGGCGTGCTGGGCCATCTGGCGGACGAGCGAGGCGCGGTACGCCTCGGGCATCCAGTCGCGCGGCTCGACGCGCTCGTCGGCCGCCACGGCGGCGTCGAAGGCCGCCGCGAGCTGTGCCCCGAGGTCAGCCCCGAGGCCTGAGTCCTGCCCCGTTTCCGGGGTCACTGCCACCATCCCGGCCCCCTGCCAGAGATTGTTGACCGCCCGACCGACCGATCGTTCGGTTCGTACTCTTCAATGGTGGGTCGGCGGCCCGTAGGGTGTCAACCTCTGAGGTCAACCCTGTGGACGCCGGACGATCGGGGCGGGATGGATTCGAACGAGCGCGAGCCCGCGGAAGAGGCCGTTCCGACGGCCGATCCGACGGCCGTTCCGCCGGTCGTTCCACTGGTCGATCGCCCGGCTGTTCCCGCGGCCCGCCCGCCGGTCGATCCGGTGGCCGAACCTTCGGCCGAGCCGCCGGCTGGAGCACCGCCCGGTCCGGTGGCGCCCCGGGCGCCCGGGATCGCCGGCCTCTCCGCCCCGTACCGCGTCGTCGCGGCCCTCGCCCTGGCGGCCGTGGGCCTCGCCGCCTGCGGGCACCTGGCGCTGGTCTTCCTGCACGTCGCCCCGTCCAACACGGTGAGCAGGCAGCACGCGCAGACGGTCGACGACTGGATCTACCCCGAGTTCGAGCAGAACTGGAAGCTCTTCGCCCCCAACCCGCTCCAGCAGAACATCGCGGTGGAGGTACGGGCCGAGGTCCGCTCCTCCCTCGGCGGCGAGCTGGTCCCCGTCGGCTGGCGCGACCTGTCGGCCGAGGACGGCGCGGCCATCCGGCACAGCCTGTTGCCCAGCCACACCCGGCAGAACGAGCTGCGCCGGGCCTGGGACTTCTTCACCGGCTCGCACGACGAGGACAACAAGCCGATCGGCGAGCGCGGGGAGCTGTCCGAGCAGTACCTGCGCCGGATCGCGCTGAGCCGGCTCGCGGCCGACGGGACCGGCCTGCGGGGCGAGATCGTACGGATCCAGCTGCGCTCGGCGACCCGCGCGGTGGCGGCGCCGCCGTGGAGCGACGAGAAGGCCGACACCGAGACCTACTACCGGGAGCTGCCGTGGTGGACGGTGTGAGGCGGGCGCGCGCCGCCGCCGGCCGCGCGGTCGCACAGGTCACCGGGCGGGCGCTGGGCCCCTACCAGAGCGCCGTCGTCCGCATCGGCTTCTCCGCGACCTGGCTGTTCTTCCTGCTGAGGGAGTTCCCGAACCGGCACGAGCTGTACGGGCCGGACGGGCCCTGGAGCTTCGCGCTGGCCGAGCGGCTGATCGACTCGAACCACGCCTTCACGGTGCTGATGTGGTCGGACTCGACGCTGTGGTTCGAGATCGTCTACGCGGTGTCGGTGCTGTCGAGCGTGCTGCTGATGCTGGGCTGGCGGACGCGCGCGATGTCCGTGGTGTTCATGGCCGGGGTGCTGTCGCTGCAGAACCGCAGCGTGTTCATGGGCGACGGCGGGGACAACGTCATCCACCTGATGGCGATGTACCTGGTGCTGACACGGTGCGCACAGGTGTGGTCGCTGGACGCCCGGCGCGCGCGGCTGAGGGGGTCGGCCTCGGCGGGGGCGGCCGGGCCCGTGCTGTGGGGCGTGCTGGGCGCGCTGTTCGCGTACGGGGCGGTGGCGGCGCGGTTCGGCTACGGCTGGCTGGCGGCCTTCGCGGCGCTGTGGGTGGTCTGCGCGGTGTGGTGGATGGTCGACCGGTACGAGCCGGAGGGCGAGGGGCGGGCGGTCCTCGACGTCCTGGCGAACCTGGTGCACAACGCGGGGCTGCTGGTGATCATGGCGGAGGTCTGCCTGATCTACGCGACGGCCGGCTGGTACAAGATCCAGGGGTCGCGGTGGCAGGACGGGACCGCCCTCTACTACCCGCTCGGGCTGGACTACTTCACGCCGTGGCCGGGGCTGTCCTCGGTGGTGGCGGGGAGCGGGACGCTCGTGATGCTGCTGTCGTACGGGACGGTGGCGGTGCAGGTCGCGTTCCCGTTCACGGTGTTCAACCGGCGGATCAAGAACGTGCTGCTGGCGGCGATGATGCTGGAGCATGCCGGGATCGCGGTGCTGCTGGGGTTGCCCTTCTTTTCGTTGGCGATGATCGCCGCCGATGCGGTCTTCCTGCCGACGGGGTTCCTGGTCTGGCTGGGGGCCAGGGCCTCCGGCCTGGTGGGGCCGGCGCGGACTGCGCCGGTTGCGGCGGAGGCCGGGCCGGCTGTCGCGCCGGCGGAGCCGAGTGCCGGCGTGCGCTGACCGGCCCGCGCTGACCGGGCTGACGGGCCTGCGCGTGCGGGTTCCGCTGCGCGGGCTTCCCCCGCCCCGCCCTTCTCCGTTTCCCGGGGCATGCCACGGACCCCCGTCCGGGTGCGGCGCCGTTGCCCCCGGGCCCCCGCGCCTCGAACGCCGGCGGGGCTGGAATCATCGGCGGTATGACTGAGCAGCACGGGAGCCCCGACGAGACCGCACGGCAGTGGCGGGAGGCCGCCGAGCGGAGGGATCTCGTACTCCTCGACGGGTTCCACGCGCTGAAGCACGCCCTGCGGTTCGGCGCCGATGTGCAGATGGTCGCGGCCGATGATCCCGATGGCGTACGGGCGCTCGCCGACGAGCTGGCTCCGGACGTGGCGGGCGAGGTCGGGCGGCTGGTGCGCAGGGCCGAGCTGCGGACGCTGCTGCCCCGCGTCCATCCCACCGGGGTCGCGGCGCTTGCGGTGCGGCCCGACCGGGCCGAAGGGCGGGCCCGGCTGGAGCGGCAGCCCAGGACCGCGCCCGTCGTCGTACTCGACAACCCCCGCAACCTCGGCAACGTCGGCGCCGTGGTCCGGCTCGCCGCAGGCTTCGGTGCCACCGGCGTGGTGACCCGCGGCGACCTCGACCCCTGGCACCCGAACGTGGTCCGGGCCGGGGCCGGGCTGCACTACGCCACCACCGTGGACCGGGTGGAGATCGACACCCTGCCCGCCGGGCCGCTGTACGCGCTCGACCCGGAGGGCGAGGACATCCGTGCCCTCACCCTCCCGGACGACGCCCTGCTCGCCTTCGGCTCGGAGCGGCACGGCATCTCACCCGAGCTGCGGGACCGCGCCGATCATCTGGTGTCCCTGCCGATGCGGCCGCAGGTGTCCAGCTACAACCTGGCCACGAGCGTGGCCATGACGCTCTTCCACTGGGGCGGGCCCCGCGAGGCCTAGGCCTGGCGGCGGATCTCCACCATGCGGAAGCGGTTCGAGACGAACGCTCCGTCGCACAGGGCCGCGTTCGCCGCCGGGTTGCCGCCCGAGCCGTGGAAGTCCGAGAAGGCCGCGGTCTGGTTGACGTAGACCCCGCCCGTCAGGTTCAGCGACAGCTGCGCCGACTCCTCGAGGCAGACCTCCTCGATGGCCCGCTCGGTGTCCGCGGACGTCGTGTACGCGCCGACCGTCATCGCGCCCTTCTCCCGCACCGTGCGGCGCAGGAGGTCCAGGGCGTCCGCCGTGGAGTCCACGGCGACCGCGAAGGAGACCGGGCCGAAGCACTCCGAGAGGTACGGGGCCGAGTCGTCGGGCTTGGCCCCGTCCAGCTTGACCATCACCGGCGTGCGGACGACGGCGTCCGGGAACTCGGGGTTGACCACCTCGCGCGAGGCCAGCGCCACCTCGCCGAGGCCGGTCGCGGCCTCGAGGCGGGCCTTGACGTCCGGGTTGACCAGGGCGCCGAGCAGCGCGTTGGCCCGGGCGTCGTCGCCCAGCAGGCCGCCGACCGAGGCCGCGAGGTCGGCGACGACCTCGTCGTACGACTTGTGGCCGGCGTCCGTCTCGATGCCGTCCCGGGGGATCAGCAGGTTCTGCGGGGTGGTGCACATCTGGCCGCTGTACAGGGAGAGCGAGAACGCCAAGTTGGACAGCATCCCCTTGTAGTCGGAGGTCGAGTCGACGACGACCGTGTTGACGCCGGCCTTCTCCGTGTAGACCTGCGCCTGGCGGGCGTTGGTCTCCAGCCAGTCGCCGAACTCGGTCGAGCCGGTGTAGTCGATCAGCTTGATCTCGGGGCGGACGGCCAGGGTCTTGGCGATGCCCTCGCCCGGGCGCTCCACGGCCAGCGCCACCAGGTTCGGGTCGAAGCCCGCCTCGGCGAGGACCTCGCGGGCGACCTTCACGGTCAGCGCCAGCGGGAGCACGGCGCGCGGGTGCGGCTTGACCAGCACCGCGTTGCCCGTGGCCAGGGAGGCGAACAGGCCCGGGTAGCCGTTCCACGTCGGGAAGGTGTTGCAGCCGATCATCAGGGAGATGCCGCGCGGGACGGCCGTGAAGGTCTTGCCGAGCTCCAGCGGGTCCCTCTTGCCCTGCGGCTTCGACCAGTCGGCCTGGCCCGGGACGCGGGTCTGCTCCTCGTACGCGTAAGCCACCGCCTCCAGGCCGCGGTCCTGTGCGTGCGGGCCGCCCGCCTGGAACGCCATCATGAAGGCCTGGCCGCTGGTGTGCATGACCGCGTGCGCGAACTCGTGCGTGCGCGCGCCGATCCGGGCCAGGATCTCGATGCAGACCAGGGCGCGCACCTCGGGACCGGCGTCCCGCCAGGCGCCCATGCCGGCCTTCATCGCGGGCAGCAGCACGTCGGGGTCGACGTGCGGGTACTCGACGCCCAGCTCGGGGCCGAAGGGGGACACCTCGGCGCCCGCCCAGCCGTCCGTGCCGGGCTGGCCCAGGTCGAAGCGGGTGCCGCGGACGGCCTCGAAGGCGGCCAGCCCGTCGGCCGGGGCGGTCTCTCCGTAGGCCTTGGGGTGCTCCGGATGCGGGGACCAGTAGGCGCGGCTGCGGATGGCCGCCAGGGCCTGGTCCAGGGTGGACCGGTGCTTGTCGGACAGCTGGGGGACGGTGAGCTCGGCGGCCATCAGGGACCAACTCCTCGTTGAGCCGGGCAAGATCAGGCTGGGTCGCAGACTGAGATCAGGCAGGGGCGGGTGAAGAAGAGCAGACTGGAGTTAGAGTAACCGAACGATCGGTCGGGACAAGAGGGCCCGGCAGGCCTGTGGATAACCCGGTGCGGGAGGATCAGGACATGACAGCAATCGAGCGGTCCCGCACTGTGGCGGTCGTCGGCGCCGGCACCATGGGGCAGGGCATCGCCCAGGTCGCCCTTCTCGCAGGTCACCGGGTGCTGATCTACGACATCAACGCCGAGCTCGCCGCCGGCGGCGTCGGCATCGTCCAGGACCGCGTCGACCGCATGGCCGCGAAGGGCCGCCTCGATCCCACCGAGGCCGAGGACGCGATCGGCCGGATCGATGCGGCCTCCGCCCTCGCCGACCTCGCCGGTTGCGCGCTCGTCATCGAAGCCGTCGTCGAGGACGCCACCGTCAAGCGCGCGCTCTTCGCAGCACTCGAAGAGGTGGTCGCCCCGGACGCGCTGCTGGCCACGAACACCTCCTCCCTCTCCGTCACCGAGCTCGCCGCCGGCCTCGCGCACCCCGGCCGCTTCCTCGGCCTGCACTTCTTCAACCCGGCCCCGCTGCTCCCGCTCGTCGAGGTGGTCAGCGGTTTCGCGACCGACCCGGCCGCCGCCGAGCGCGCGTACCGCACCGTGCTGGGCTGGGGGAAGACGCCGGTCCGCTGCGCGGACACCCCCGGATTCATCGTCAACCGGATCGCCCGCCCCTTCTACGCCGAGGCCTTCGCGGTGTACGAGGAGCAGGGCGCCGACCCGGCGACGATCGACGCCGTGCTCCGCGAGTGCGGCGGCTTCAAGATGGGCCCGTTCCAGCTGACCGACCTGATCGGACAGGACGTCAACGAGGCCGTCACCCGCTCCGTGTGGGAGTCCTTCTTCCGGAGCCCCAAGTTCACCCCCTCCCTCGCACAGCGCCGGCTGGTCCAGTCGGGCCGCCTGGGCCGCAAGTCGGGGCACGGCTGGTTCCCGTACGGCCCGGACGTCCAGGCTCCGGCCCCGCACACCGCCGGTCCCGAGGACGCCCCGGAGAAGGTCGCCGTGGTCGGCGACCTCGGTCCCGCCGCCGGGCTCGTCGAGCTGCTGGAGGAGGCCGGGATCGCGGTCACCTCCACCGAGCACGGGGGCCCGTACATCCAGCTGCCCGGCGAGGGCCAGCTAGTGCTCGCGGACGGCAAGACCTCGATCGAGTTCGCCGACGTCGTCTACTTCGACCTCGCCCTCGACTACCGCGGCGCCACCCGGATCGCGCTGTCCGCCGGCGCGGACACCAGCGAGCGGACCCTCTCCGAGGCGATCGGCCTGTTCCAGAAGCTCGGCAAGAAGGTCTCCGTCATCGGCGACGTGCCCGGCATGATCGTGGCGCGCACGGTCGCGATGCTGATCGACCTGACCGCCGACGCCGTCGCGCGCGGCGCGGCCACCGCCGAGGACATCGACACGGCGATGCGGCTCGGCGTGAACTACCCGCTGGGCCCGTCCGAATGGCACGAGCGGCTCGGCCGCGACTGGGCGTACGACCTGCTGCACCACCTCGACGAGCGCTGTCCCGGAGGCCGCTACGCGCCCTCGCTGGCGCTGTTCAAGCTCGGCTACGCGGAGGATGCCGAATGACCACCGCCAGGCGGGACACGTACACCCCCGAGACCCTCCTGTCGGTCGCCGTCCAGGTCTTCAACGAGCGGGGCTACGACGGCACCTCCATGGAGCACCTCTCCAAGGCGGCGGGCATCTCGAAGTCTTCGATCTACCACCACGTGGCGGGCAAGGAGGAGCTCCTGCGCCGGGCCGTCAGCCGCGCGCTCGACGGGCTCTTCGCCGTCCTGGAGGAGCCGGGCGCCGTGCGCGGCCGGGCGGTCGAGCGGGTGGAGTACGTCACGCGGCGCACGGTCGAGGTCCTGGTCGCCGAGCTCCCGTACGTGACGCTGCTGCTGCGCGTGCGGGGCAACACCCGCACCGAGCGCTGGGCCCTGGAGCGCCGCCGCGAGTTCGACCACCAGGTCGCGGAGCTCCTCAAGGCCGCCGCGGCCGACGGGGACCTGCGGGCGGACGTGGACATCCGGCTGGCCACCCGCCTGCTGTTCGGCATGGTGAACTCCCTGGTGGAGTGGTACCGCCCGCACCCCGGCACCACCGCGGACCAACTGGCCGACGCGGTCGTCCACATGGCGCTGGACGGGCTGCGGACCATACGCGGTCGGTGAGACCCGCCACGATCCGTTGAACCTGGTCCGTGCGAGCTCCGGCGCCCCGGGAACGGCCCTCCAGGCCCTTCCCGGGGCGCTTCCCGTTCCGTACCCCTACTCCTCGGAGATGCCCGGGCCGCCGTGCGGGCCGGTGTCGAGCAGGTCGGTCTCCTCGAAGACCAGCAGCGTGCGCGTCGAGAGGACCTCCGGAATGGACTGGAGGCGGGTCAGCACCAGCTCGCGCAGGGTGCGGTTGTCCGGCGTGTGGACCAGGAGCAGGACATCGAAATCGCCGCTGACCAGGGCGATGTGCGCCGCGCCGGGGAGCTCGCGGAGCTTCTCGCGGACCGTGCGCCAGGAGTTCTGGACGATCTTCAGGGTGATGTACGCGGAGGCGCCCTGGCCTGCCCTTTCGTGGTTGACGCGGGCCGTGAACCCGCGGATCACCCCGTCGTCGATCAGCCGGTTGATCCGGGCGTAGGCGTTCGCGCGCGACACGTGGACCTGCTCGGCCACCGACCGTATCGACGCGCGGCCGTCCGCCTGGAGCAGGCGCATGATCGAACGGTCGATGGGATCCAGGGCGCGGGGCGGGGCCTGCGGGGCGGAAGGTGCACCGCCCGGTGGGACCGGTGCGGAACCCGCTGCGGCCATTTGTTCATCCGGCATTGCCCACTGCCTCCCTCTCCTGGACGTCCTGCACCCATCCCAGGGCCCCGGCGCCACTTTGTCCACAGCCTGGAGCCGCCTGTAGCCAAATTGCGCCATCGACCGAACAATCGGTTGGTGAGGCGCCTCACATCCGAGTCGCCCCTGCCCGCTTCCCACGAGGAGGTGTACGCCGCCATGACGGTCCAAGAGCTGCCCGGTGCCGGTGCGTCCTACCGATCCACCCCGCCGCCCGCCTGGAGGCCCCGTACGGATGCCGCCCCGCTGCTCCCGGACCCCGAGCCGTACCGGGTGCTGGGCACGCCGGCCGCCGAGAAGCTCGACCCCGAGCTGATGCGGCGCTGCTACGCGGAGCTGGTGCGCGGCCGCCGCTACAACGCCCAGGCCACCGCCCTCACCCGGCAGGGCCGGCTCGCGGTGTACCCCTCCACGGTCGGCCAGGAGGCCTGCGAGATCGCGGCCGCGCTGGTCCTCGAGGAGCAGGACTGGCTCTTCCCGAGCTACCGCGACACCCTCGCGGCCGTGGCGCGCGGACTCGACCCCGTCCAGGCGCTGACCCTGCTGCGCGGCGACTGGCACACCGGCTACGACCCGCGCGAGCACCGGATCGCCCCGCTGAGCACCCCGCTCGCCACCCAGCTGCCGCACGCGGTCGGCCTGGCGCACGCGGCGCGGCTGCGCGGCGACGACGTGGTCGCCCTCGCCCTGGTGGGCGACGGCGGCACCAGCGAGGGCGATTTCCACGAGGCGCTGAACTTCGCGGCCGTCTGGCAGGCCCCGGTGGTCTTCCTCGTCCAGAACAACGGCTTCGCCATATCCGTCCCGCTGGCCAAGCAGACCGCCGCCCCCACCCTGGCCCACAAGGCCGTCGGGTACGGGATGCCCGGCCGCCTCGTCGACGGCAACGACATCGCCGCCGTGCACGAGGTGCTGTCCGAGGCGGTCCGGCGGGCCCGGGCCGGCGGCGGACCGACGCTGATCGAGGCGGTCACGTACCGCATCGAGGCCCACACGAACGCCGACGACGCGACCCGCTACCGCGGTGACGCCGAGGTCGAGGCCTGGAAGGCGCACGACCCGGTGCAGCTGCTGGAGCGCGAGCTGACCGCGCGCGGGCTGCTGGACGAGGCGGGCATCCAGGAGGCTAAGGACGCAGCCGAGGCGATGGCCGCGACGCTGCGCGAGCGGATGAATGCCGAGCCCGTGCTCGACCCGATGGACCTGTTCGAAAACGTCTACGCGGAGCAGACCGGCCGGCTCCGCGAGCAGGCGGAGATGCTGCGCGCCGAGCTCGACGCGGAGGAGCAGTCGTGACCACGGTGGCCGTGAAGCCGGCGACGATGGCGCAGGCCCTGGGACGGGCCATGCGCGACGCGATGGCGGAGGACCCGACGGTCCACGTCATGGGCGAGGACGTCGGGACGCTGGGCGGGGTCTTCCGGATCACGGACGGCCTCGCGAAGGAGTTCGGCGAGGACCGCTGTACGGACACCCCGCTCGCGGAGGCCGGGATCCTGGGCGCCGCTGTGGGCATGGCCATGTACGGGCTGCGGCCGGTCGTGGAGATGCAGTTCGACGCGTTCGCGTACCCGGCGTTCGAGCAGCTGATCTCGCACGTGGCGAAGATGCGCAACCGCACGCGCGGCGCGATGCCGCTGCCGATCACCATCCGGGTGCCGTACGGCGGCGGGATCGGCGGGGTCGAGCACCACAGCGACTCCTCCGAGGCGTACTACGTGGCCACTCCCGGCCTGCACGTGGTGACCCCGGCGACCGTCGAGGACGCGTACGGGCTGCTGCGCGCGTCGATCGCGAGCGACGACCCGGTGGTCTTCCTGGAGCCGAAGCGGCTGTACTGGTCGAAGGCCCAGTGGAACCCCGAGACGCCGGCGGCCGTGCCGGGGATCGGGAAGGCACTCGTCCGGCGTACCGGCACGAGCGCCACGCTGATCACGTACGGGCCCTCGCTGCCGGTGTGCCTGGAGGCGGCCGAGGCGGCGCGCGAGGAGGGCTGGGACCTGGAGGTCGTGGACCTGCGCTCGCTCGTCCCGTTCGACGAGGACACGGTCGTGGCGTCCGTACGCCGCACCGGGCGCGCGGTGGTGGTCCACGAGGCCAACGGCTTCGGCGGACCGGGCGCCGAGCTCGTCGCCCGCATCCAGGAGAAGTGCTTCCACCACCTGGAGGCGCCGGTGCTGCGGGTGACGGGCTTCGACATCCCGTACCCGCCGCCGATGCTCGAGAAGCACCACCTGCCCGGTGTGGACCGGATCCTGGACACCGTGGCCCGCCTGCAGTGGGAGAACTGATGCCGCAGGTAATGGAGTTCAAGCTCCCCGATCTCGGGGAGGGACTGACCGAGGCCGAGATCGTCCGCTGGCTGGTGGCGGTGGGCGACGTCGTCGCCGTCGACCAGCCGGTGGTCGAGGTCGAGACGGCCAAGGCGATGGTGGAGGTGCCGTGCCCCTACGGCGGTGTGGTCACCGCCAGGTTCGGGGAGGAGGGCACGGAACTCCCCGTCGGAGCACCGCTGATCACGGTGGCGGTGGGTGCGGGCGCGGACGAGGCGGTGGAGCCCGAGGACTCCGGCTCGGGCAACGTCCTGGTCGGCTACGGGACCGACCACTCGCGCACGGCGCGTCGGAGGCGGGTGCGACCTGGCTCCGCAGCGCCGGCTGCCGCCGCTGCTCCCGCACCCGCTGCCGTTGCGCCCGCTCCCGCGGCCCTCGTGACCGGTCCCGTCGCCGTGATCTCGCCGCTGGTGCGCAAGCTGGCGCGGGACCACGGGATCGACCTGCGCGCGTTGCGCGGGTCCGGGCCCGAGGGCCTGATCCTGCGTGCGGACGTCGAGGCGGCGCGCCGGGCGCCGGAACCGGTGGCCGTGCCTGCTTCCGCCCCCGTGGCGGCCGCGGTGAGCGGTGAGCGGATTCCGCTGAAGGGCCTGCGGGGCGTGGTGGCCGAGAAGCTGTCGCGCAGCCGCCGGGAGATCCCGGACGCCACGTGCTGGGTCGACGCCGATGCGACCGAGCTGATGGCGGCGCGGGCGGCGATGAACGCCGCGGGCGGGCCGAAGATCTCGGTGCTCGCGCTGCTGGCCCGGATCTGCACGGCCGCGCTGGCGAAGTACCCGGAGCTCAACTCGACCGTCGACCTGGCGGCGAACGAGATCGTACGGCTGCCGTCCGTGCACCTGGGCTTCGCGGCGCAGACGGAGCGCGGGCTGGTGGTCCCGGTGGTCCGGGACGCGCAGTCGCGCGACGCCGAGTCCCTGTCGGCGGAGTTCGCCCGCCTCACCGAGGTCGCCCGGGCCGGGAAGCTGGCACCGGCGGACCTGACGGGCGGGACGTTCACCCTGAACAACTACGGGGTGTTCGGTGTGGACGGTTCCACGCCGATCATCAACCACCCGGAGGCGGCGATGCTCGGGGTGGGGCGGATCGTGGCGAAGCCGTGGGTGCACCGGGGCGAGCTGGCGGTCCGGCAGGTCGTCCAGCTGTCGCTGACGTTCGACCACCGGGTGTGCGATGGCGGCACGGCGGGTGGCTTCCTGCGGTACGTGGCCGACTGCGTGGAGTCGCCGGCGGTGCTGTTGCGTTCGCTGTGACGGGGCCCTGCGGGGCTGGACTTTTCCCCGGTCGGGGCTGGACGGCGCGCAGCGCCGTTCCAGCCCCGACCGGCGTGTGAGGCGCGCCGGCCCGGGCAGAGCCCGGTGAACGGGAAGAAGGGCGGGGCGGGAAGAAGGCCCCGCGCAGCGGGAAACGGGCGGTCAGGTGGTCAGGAGCAGCTTGCCCACGTGCGTGCTCGATTCCATCGTGCGGTGGGCCTCGGTGGCGTCCGCCATCGAGTACGTGGCGTGCACCACCGGGCGGACCCGGCCCGCGGCCACCAAGGGCCACACGTGCTCCCGTACGGCCGCGACGATGGCCGCCTTCTCCGCCGCCGGCCGCGCCCGCAGGGACGTGGCCGTGATCGCCGCCCGCTTCGCCAGCAGCGCGCCCAGGTTGAGCTCGGCCTTCACCCCGCCCTGGAGCCCGATCACCGCGAGCCGGCCGTTCACGGCCAGGGCGTCCAGGTTCCGCGCCAGGTACTTCGCGCCCATGATGTCCAGGATCACGTCCGCGCCGGCGCCGCCCGTCGCGGCCCGCAGCTCCGCCACGAAGTCCTGCTCGCGGTAGTCGATCAGGATGTCCGCGCCCAGCTCCTTGCAGCGGGCCAGCTTCTCCGGGCCGCCCGCCGTCACCGCCACCGTCGCGCCGACGGCCTTCGCCAGCTGGATCGCCATCGTGCCGATGCCGCTGGAGCCGCCGTGCACCAGCACCGTCTCGGCAGGGCGCAGCTGGGCCACCATGAACACGTTCGACCACACGGTGCAGACCACCTCGGGCAGCGCGGCCGCCGTCACCAGGTCCACGCCGGCCGGGACCGGCAGCAGCTGGCCCGCCGGGACGGCGACCCGCTCCGCGTACCCGCCGCCGCCGAGCAGCGCGCACACCTCGTCGCCCACCGCCCAGCCGGACACCCCCGGCCCGACGGCGGCGATCCGCCCGGAGCACTCCAGGCCGGGGTAGCGGGAGGCGCCGGGCGGGGGATCGTAGAACCCCTGGCGCTGGAGGATGTCGGCGCGGTTCACGGCGCTCGCCGCGACGTCGACGAGGACCTCGCCCTCGCCGGCCACCGGATCGGGTACCTCGGCCCAGACGAGGGCCTCGGGGCCGCCGGGCTGTTCGATGGTGATCGCATGCATGGCCCGGAGGGTACGCCACCCCGGCGGCGCGTCGGCAAGATCCGAAAGAGACGGCCTAGTCGGCCGGTCCCATCGTCATCGGCGGCGAGCCGAGCGGCGCCGCGCGCACGATGGTGATGAGACGGTCCGTCAGCTGGAGCGGGCTCGCGTGCGCGTCGTCGTACGCGAGCAGCCGGTGGCCGCGCAGCACGCTCACCACCAGGTCCTCCGTCTCCCGTACGCCCTTGCCGACCTCGGCCTTCCTGACGGGCCGTTCGATCAGGTCCAGCCCGCTGCCCTGCTGGATCAGGTCCTCCATCACCGTGCCCGCGCTGGGGCTCAGCACCGAGAGTCCCAGCAGCCGGCCGGCCGCGCTCGCGCTCGTGATGACCGCGTCCGCACCCGACTGGCGCAGCAGCGGCGCGTTCTCCTCCTCGCGGACCGCCGCGACGATCTTCGCGCCGCGGTTCATCTGTCGAGCCGTCAGCGTGACCAGCACGGCGGTGTCGTCCCGTTGTGTGGCGATGACGATCTGACGGGCTTTCTGCAGCTCGGCGCGGAGCAGTACGTCGGAGCGGGTGGCGTCGCCGACGACTCCGGTGAACCCCTCCGCGTTGGCCGTGTCGATCACCTTGGCGCTCGGGTCCACGATGACGACCTGCTCCTTCCGCAGGCCCGTGGCCAGCAGCGTCTGCAGGGCAGAGCGGCCCTTGGTGCCGAACCCGACGACGACCGTGTGCTCACGCAAGTTCTTCCTCCAGCGGCTCAGCCGCCATTCTTCGCGGGTCTTCTCGGTCAGGACCTCCAGGGTGGTGCCGACCAGGATGATCAGGAAGAGCACGCGCAGGGGCGTGATCAGCAGGATGTTGGTCAGCCGCGCGCTGTCGCTGTACGGGACGATGTCGCCGTAGCCGGTCGTCGACAGGGTCACCGTGGCGTAGTAGACGCAGTCGAGCAGGTCGACCTGTTCGTTGGCGTTGTCGTGGTACCCCGCGCGGTCGAGCCACACGATCAGGACCGTCAGGAACAGCACGAACAGGGCCATCAACAGGCGTTTGCCGACCTGCCGGAGCGGCTTCTCCACGACGCGCTTGGGCAGTTTGATGCGCCGGGAGACGAGCTTCTCGTCGGCGCCACGGGCCATCGCGTCCTGGCCGTGGAGTTTCACGTGAAACATCCTCCCGAGACCCACGGCAGATCCAGGATCTCGAGGTCCTGCCCGTCCTTCGCCCCGTGGGGCGGTACGACGGCCAGCCCGTCGGCGGCGGCCACGCCGCGCAGCATCGCCGGGCCGTTGTAGCGCAGCGGTACGGCGTGCTCGTCGGTCAGCAGGACGGGCACGAGCCGGGTGTCGTACGGGTGGCCGGGTACGTCGCCCTGCACCGGGACCGTGTACCGGGGGCGCTGGCGGCGGCCTGCGAGGGCGCGCAGCAGCGGTTCGGCGAGGGTCAGCAGCCCGGAGACGGCGGCGAGCGGATTGCCGGGCAGGCCGACCAGGTGGCGCACCGCGTCCTGGCCGGAGGCCCTGTCGCCGAGCCGGGCCAGCAGCATGGGGTGTCCGGGGCGCACCGCGACCCCGTCGACCAGCAGCTCGGCGCCTGCCTCGCGCAGGACGGGGTGGACGTGGTCGACGGGGCCGGAGGCGGTCCCGCCGGTGGTGAGGACCAGGTCGGCGTCGGAGCACGTGATGGCGTCCAACAGGGCCTTGGCGCCCTCGGGGTCGTCACCCAGCTGCCGGGTCGAGGTGACCTCGGCGCCGAGCCGGGTGAGCCAGGGGCCGAGCATGGGACTGAGGGCGTCCCGGATCAGGCCGTCGTGCGGGCGGCCTTCGGTGAGGAGTTCGTCGCCGAGCACCAGGATCTCGACGCGGGGCCGGGGCCGGGTGGTGAGTTCGTCGTACCCGGCGGCTGCCGCGAGGCCCAGCACGGCCGGGGTGACGAGGGAGCCGGCGGGCAGCAGCAGATCGCCGGAGCGGCACTCCTGGCCCCGCGGGCGGATGTCCTGGCCGGTGAGGACGGCCCGGTCGGCGTGCAGCTGGGTGCCGGACTCGCGGGAGTGCTCGCTGCGGATCACGGCGGTGGTGTCGGCAGGGATCCGGGCGCCGGTGGCGATCCGTACCGCCTCGCCGTCGGCCAGCGGCTCGGGGCGGTCGGAGCCGGCCAGCACCCCGCCGCCGGGGCGGACGGTCCAGGGGCCGGGCCCGGCGACGGCCCAGCCGTCCATGGCGGAGGTGTCGAAGGACGGCAGATCGGTGAGGGCCTCGAGGGACTGGGCCAGCACCTCGCCGAGCGCGTCGGCGAGGGGGACCCGGTGGGTGCGGGGCCGGATGCCGGAGGCGGCGCGGGCCGCGGCGTCCCGGGCTTGCGGCCAGGCGGCGGCGCGGTGGGCTCCGGTCGCTCCGGGCCGGGGGTCGCGGCTGACCAGGGCCAGGGCCTCGTCGAGGGCCCGCAGGGCGTGGTCGGCGTCGGTGGGGGTCATCCTGAGCCGTTCTGTTCAGCCTCGGCCTCGGCTTCGGCGGCCCAGCGCAGGGCCAGGTCGGCTGCCTTGCGGGAGGCCTCGGCGACGGCGGTGGCGGGGTCGGTGCCGGTGGCTTCGGCCTGGGCGGCCGCGTAGCCGACCAGGAAGGTGGTCAGGGGGGCGGCGGGCCTGGCGACACCGTGCGCGGCGTCGCGGGCGAGGTCGAGCAGGGTCTTGGTGTCGACGGCGAGGTCGATGCCCAGCTCGGTCTTGACGGCGGTGATCCATTGGTCCAGCACGCTTCCATGCTCCCTGATCCTGGCGCGGGCGGCTGCGAGATCGTCCCAGGTGTCGCAGTCGAAGGAGGCGAGTGGCGCAGTGTCCGTCACCTTGGCCAGGTCCAGCTCGGCGGTGAGGGCGCGCAGGGGGAGCCCGGAGAGGCCGCCGTGTTCGGTCGCCAGGAGGGCGATCTCGCGGCGCAGGGGTTCGGCGCGGTAGGCCGCGACGAGCGGCTGGTCGCGGCCGGTGGGGTCGCGCAGGAGGGCGCCGTCGCCTCCGGCGGAGTCCAGGAGGGCCTGGACCGTGGCCCGGTCGAGGAACGGGAGGTCGGCGGAGAGGACGAGGACCAGGTCGGCGGTGGTCAGGCGCAGGCCGGCGTCCAGGGCGGCGACGGGGCCGGCGCCGGGCGGGTCCTCACGGGTCCAGCGGACCGGGCGGGAGGTGGGGCGGCGGCCGCCGACGACGACGGTGGTGGCGGCGTCCGTGCAGGCGTCCAGCACGCGGTCCAGGAGGGCGCGGCCACCGATGTGCAGGCCGGGTTTGTCCGCGCCGCCCAGTCGTCTTGCGGCGCCGCCGGCCAGGACGATCGCGTCGTAGGTCATACCCATGAGTATGCGCGGGCCATGTCCCCTGGGGGGAGCAGCACTTACCGGGGCCGGACGATGCGGCGGGGCCGGGAACGACAGAGGCGGGGGCCGGGAACGAGAGAGGCGAGGCCGGGAACGACAGAGGCGGGGCCCGGAAGCCCCGCCATCGCCGTTGTTTACAGGTACGGGCCCGAGCGGATGGCGCCGTGGGCGTCTTCCTCGTCCGTCGGGGCGCCCGGGGGGAGGGCGCGGCGCATCTGTTCCAGCTGGGCCCGCGCCGCCATCTGCTGCGCGAACAGGGCCGTCTGGATGCCGTGGAACAGGCCTTCCAGCCAGCCCACCAACTGGGCCTGCGCAATGCGCAGTTCCGCCTCGGAGGGGATCGCCTCCTCCGTGAACGGGAGCGACAGGCGCTCCAGTTCCTCCACGAGCTCAGGAGCCAGACCGTCCTCCAGCTCCTTCACGGACGCGGCATGGATGTCCTTCAGACGGACCCGGCTGGCCTCGTCCAGAGGTGCGGCGCGGACCTCTTCCAGAAGTTGCTTGATCATGCTGCCGATCCGCATGACCTTGGCGGGCTGTTCGACCATCTCCGTCACCGGGACCTCGCGCGACTCGTCATCGGCGCCGCCGACCGGCATCCCGTCCTGTCCCACGATCAGGCCGTGCGGGGGGCTGTCCTGCGACCGTTCACTCCTCGGCATCTCCATGCCGTCATTCTCTCGCACACCTTCGTACTCACACGGTGTGCCCCCGTACGGGCGTGATCCACCCTGTACGGGGGCGTGAACGCACGGTGACCGTCAGCCCGCCGCGCGCCGGGCCATGGCGCCGCTGGACTTGGTGACCAGGGCCGCCAGCAGGGCCGCGCCCAGCGGGACCACGACGAGCAGCCCGCCGAGGGTCTCCCACGGCACCGCGATCGGCACGTACAGCACGTCGTTCGCGTCGCCGGCCATCTCCATGAGGTGTTCGGTCTCCCGCCGCTGGACGAGCCGCAGGCCGACCGCCGGCAGGATGCCCGCCGCCGAGCCCAGGACCACGCCCATCAGGGCCACGACCCCGCACTGGAAGCCGCTGAGCGTGCGCCGCACCCGTGGCGGTGCGCCGACCGCCGCCAGGGTCTTCAGATCGGCCTCGGCATCGGCCTGTGCGAGTCCGGTGGCGATGCCGGCCGCGCCGATGGTGACCAGGCCCGCGAAGACGGTGAGGGCCAGCATCGTGATGTCGGCATCGGCCTGGTAGCCGGCCTCGATGGTGACGGGGGCCTCCACGCCGATCTGGTCGATCTTCCCGGCCACCCGCTGCTTCTGCCGGCTGGTGGCCGTGCCGTCCAGGGTGAAGTAGGAGGCGAACGGCAGGGTGGTCAGCCCGGCGCTCTTGGCCGCGGCGGGCGGCAGGACGAGCTCCAGGCCGTACCCCTCGACGGTGTCGGGCGCCTGGTGGACGGCGAAGACCTTGTCCTCCCCCTTCGGATCGACCCCCGGCTCGAAGACGTCGTTCTTGTTGTCGATCAGGCGGACGGTGACCTTGCCGTCCTTGACGTTGCGCTTGTCGAAGGAGACGCCCTTGCCCTCCTTCAGGGCGGCGACCGCGCCCGGATCGGTGACAGCGAGCGCCGTCAGCAGCTTCTCGTCGGCGACGACCACGACGAACTGCGCGGAGTGGCGCTTGTACGTGCATCGCGGGTCCTTGCGCAGCGCCTTCTTCTCCGCCTCCCCGAACGAGTCGGCACCGCCCTTCGCCTCGTAGAGCGGGCAGCGCTGCTCCTTGGGCTGGATGATGTCGGCCCGGCCGCAGCCTTCGCGGCCGGTGAACTTCTCACAGCCGGGCTTGCCGTACGAGATGTAGTCCACGTCCGCCCGTACCGCCAGCGGGAGTTCCTGCGTCACCGCCTCGCGGACGGCGCCCATGTCCTTGCTGCGGCCCAGCTCACGGACGGCCACCATTCCCACCCCGTCCGGGAGTTGGGCGACGTACTCGTGGCGGGCCTGCAGCTCCATGCTGTGCTGGTACGTGGCCACCGCGACGGTGCCGGCGACGGCGGCCAGGACGGCGGCCACGGCGGGGGCCGTACGGCCCCGGTTGCGTACGGCGTCGCGCAGTGCGAGCCGCGGCGACAGCGGCAGCCAGCGCCCGAGCCGCCCGAACAGGCCGACCAGCACCGGGGTGAGGGCGACGATGCCCAGCTCGGCGATGGCGCTGCCGCCCGCGACGACGGTGGCGCCCATCGCGGAGGCCGTGCCGTACAGGGCGATCGCGGCGCCGGTGGCGAGGGCGATCAGGCCGAGAACGGGCAGCACCCGGTTGGCCCGGCGGACCCCCCGACGGCCGGTCAGCGAGGCCAGCACGGTCTGCCGGGAGGCGGTGACGGCCGGGGCGACCGCGGCCAGCAGGCCGGTCACGACGGCGAGCAGGGCGATGCCGAGGATTTCCAGCGGGCGGAACGTGAATCCGCCGAAGCGGGCGCCGAGGTACTCCTCCAGCACCGGCCGCAGCCCCAGCGTGAGGGCGACGCCGAGGACCGTTCCGCAGACGGCGGCCGCGGCGCCGATGACGAGGCCGCCGGAGAGCACGATGGCCCGGATGTGGCGCCGGTCGCCGCCGTTGGCGCCGACCAGGCCGAGCTGGCGGCGCGAGCGCCGGGCGCCGACCGCGAAGGCGGGTCCGGCCAGCAGGCAGATCTCCAGCATCGCGAGGCCGACGACGGTGGCCAGGACGGCCAGTTCGGTGACCGGGAGCCCGTTGTCCGCGTAGTAGTAGCCCAGCTCCTTCTGCTGGGTGATGTACGGCACCTCGGATTCGGCCGGCGGGTCGAGGTGCACGGCGCGGGAGACGACCTGCACGCTCTTCGCGTTGAGCTCCTTGACCATGTTCCACGTGAAACCGTCGCCGCCGACCTTGACCAGGTAGGAGTCGTTGGCGACGACCCCGGGGACCCCGGCGGCCTGGAAGGCCTTGTCGAGCGGAGCCAGCAGGGTGCCGGGCGGGGCGAGGACCTCCGTCTTCTTGAGCTCGGACGGCAGCTCGTACGCGCCCACGATCCGGTACCAGGCGTCCGAGCCGCGCGCGCGGAACTCGGAGCCCACGAAGAACCCGGACTCCTCCAGGAAGGCGGTCGTGGCGACGACCTCGCCCGCTTCCTGTGGCAGCCGCCCGCGCTTCATCTCGATCATGCCCTTGACCAGCGGGCTGGCCGCGTCGATCTCCCGCAGATCGGCTTCCATCAGGCCGTACCGGGTGCGGATCTTGGCGTGCGCCGTGCTGTCCTTGAGGGACTGGGCACCCGCCGGGATCACCGAGGTCAGCAGGTTCGGATTCGACTCCCCGCCGGGGACGTACTTGTCGTAGCCGCCGACGGGCATCGAGTTCTTGCCTTCGACGTCCTGGTAGACGGGCCCGCTCAGGTCCGAATCGCTCAGCCGGGCGTCCGCCGCACCGATCTGGCGGGACACCGTCTGCTCGGGGGAGAGCTGGGCGCTGCGGGTGGTGAGGTCCGCGGCGCTCACGCCGACGATCGGCAGGGCGATCATGGCGAGGACGAGGGCGCTGCGGCCCTTGGCCCGCCAGGCGTCGCGGCGGGCGATCCGGATCGCCGCGATCCATGCGTGGTACGTGGACTTCACCGGCCGGCCGCCTGCCCCGAGAGCAGCGAGTCGGCCTGGCTGCGCAGGGTCTCGTCGACGACGCTGCCGTCGCGCAGGAAGACCACGCGGTCCGCCCAGGCGGCGAACCGCGGTTCGTGGGTGACGAGGATTCCGGCGGCGCCCGCGTCGCAGCGCGAACGCAGCAGGGCGAGGACGGATTCGCCGGTCTCGGAGTCGAGGGCGCCGGTGGGCTCGTCCGCGAGGACCAGGCGGCGGTCGCCGACGAGGGCGCGGGCGATGGCCACGCGCTGCTGCTGGCCGCCGGACATCTCGTCGGGGAAGCGGTCGGCGAGCTGCCCGAGGCCCATCTCCTCCAGGGCGGCCAGGGCCGAGACGCGGGCCTTGCGGGCGGAGGTCCCGTCGAGTTCGCGCGGCAGGGCCACGTTCTCGGCTGCGGTGAGGGCGGGGATCAGGTTGTAGTCCTGGAAGACGTACCCGATGCTGCGGCGGCGCAGCGCGGCCAGCTGCTTGCGGCTCGCGGTGGTGATGTCGGTGCCCTCGACGATCACGTGGCCGCTGGTGGGCGTGTCGAGGCCGCCGGCCAGGGTGAGCAGCGTGGACTTGCCGGAGCCGGAGGGGCCCATGACGGCGACGAGTTCACCGGGGTACACGGCCAGGTCGATCCCGCGCAGGGCGTGCACCTCGGTGGCGCCGCTGCCGTGCGTGCGGGTGAGCTTGTCGAGCTGCAGCACGGGCTGGGCGGACCGTGCGGGCTGGGCGGGCGGTACGGGCTGTATGTGGGGCGCGGACTGCTGGTCAGGCATGGGAGGTCCCCCCTGGGACGGTGGTGGCCTCAGCTCCGCGGCGTGCGGGAGGCGCGGGGCTGGGGTGCGGAGACGGCAGCGCCGTCGGTTGCGGCGGCCTGCGGCGGGTCGGGCTCGGCTCTCCGGTCGGCCGGCAGGGAGAGCCGCACGAGCCGTGATTCCGAGTGGTCGAGCCAGCGGGCTTCGGCCTCGGTCTGGAAGATCAGCTGTTCCAGGACCAGCAGCCAGGCCACGTCGTCGCGTTCGCGGGACTTCCCGCTGTCGATCGCGGCGAGCGCCTGCGCCTTGAGCCGGGTGTAGTCCTGCATCGCCTTGATCGTGGCGTGCCGCTGGGCCTGGATGACGGCGCGGATGTCCACGCCGGGGGCGCCCACGGCCATGGCGAGCTTGATGGACAGCTCGTCGCGGGGCGGGTTGGTGCGGTCGACGGGGCGCTCGTACCACTGGTGCAGTTCGGCGCGTCCGGTATCGGTGATGGCGTAGAGGGTGTGGCCGGCGGTGTCCTCGCCGCCGGGTGCGACGAGGCCGTCGCGTTCCAGCCGGGCGAGGGTGGTGTACACCTGCCCGACGTTGAGCGGCCAGGTGGAGCCGGTGCGGGATTCGAACTCGGTGCGCAGCTGAGAGCCGTACCGAGGACCCCTTTCCAGCAGGGCGAGAAGGCCGTGGCGGATCGACATACTCAGTATGTATACCGAGTATGCAGGCCCGCGCAACCATCCTCCGACGTAGGCCGGAAGGGGGACCGGCGCCCCTCCCTCCCCCTCGGGGCGGGGAGCGAACGCCGTCACAGGCCCTTGCGCAGCCGCATCCCCAGATAGCCCAGACCCAGCCCCATCAGGGCGAATCCGGTGCCGAGCGGCAGTATGTGCGCGGCCAGATCGGCGGCGCGCTCGTTCGGCCCGGTGCCGAGCGCGGTGACCGCGGGCGGCGGGCTCGGCGGGACCGGCGGCACCGGGGGCACCGGCTTCTGTCCGGCCGGCCGGTGGTGCGGGCGCACCGGGAGGGGACGGGCGGCCAGCACGGTGTCCGGGTTCGCGGGCTCGGCCGCCGGACGCCCGGGCCGCTCCCGCCCGACCCCCGCGGCGCTGCCGGCGAGCTCCTCGTACGCCTCGTGGGGTACGTCGGCCACCGGGTCGGTGCCGGCGGTGTCGGTGCCGTCGCCGGTGTCGGCCGTGTCGGCGGTGTCGTCCGGATCGGCCTTCGGGGCCCTGCCGGGAGCCCGGGCCGAGGAGTCCGGAGCGGCCGGCGCGAGCGGGCGTACGGCCGGGGCGAGCCCTGCGGGGGACGAGGCGGCGGCGGACGACGCGGACGCGGCGGGGGCGGCGGGGGACAGCGCGGCGGCGGCCACTGCGGCCCCGGCCAGCCAGCGCTGTGCGCGGAGGCGTTGAGTCACGGGGAGCCCCTCCCGTCCCGAGCGCCGAGATGTTCTGCTCAGGTTGACACGGTGGGGCAAAACGGGCATCCCGGGCGCCCTGTCAGGGTCGCCCGGGATGCCGTCCCGTTACTCCGTATTGCCCCGGCTACTCCGGATTGCCGGTCGACACGGTCAGCGTGTACTCCGTGCCTTCCTTGTCGATCTTCTCGCCGGGCCGCGGGTTCTGGTCGAGCACCGTGTCCTTGCCGTACACGGCCTCGTCCTTCTCGACGATCTTGTACTTGCCGCCGGAGGCCTGGATGCACTCCTTGACCGAGAGCAGGTTCTTGTAGCGCAGGTCGGGCGCGGTGTACTTGGTGGCGTCGCTGTAGTGCTTGCTCGGCTCCTTGCACTTGGACGACTCGATCGTGCGCGAGATGTCCGGACCCTTGAAGCCGGCCTTGGCCGAGGCGGACGTGGAGGCACCGGGAGACGCGGCAGTGTCGCCACCCTTGTCCTTGTCCCCGTCGCCGTTCAACGAGATCGCCGCGATCAGACCGCCGACGGCCAGCAGCGCCACCACGATCGCGCCGACGATCACCGGCATGTTCCGCTTGTCGCCGCTCCCGGATCCCCCGCCGGCCGGGGCCGCGTTGGCCGCAGGGGAGATGGTGAACGGCGGCGGGGTCTGCGGCGCGTACTGCTGCTGGTGCGAGACCGGCTGCTGCTGGGGCGGGTACGCGTACCCGCCCTGCCCGTGCGGCTGCGCCACCGGCGGCGGGGTCTGCGGTGCGTACGGGGAAGGCGCCGGGGTCGGCGCGTACGGGTGCTGCACCGAATGGGCCGGCGGCGCCTGGAAACCGGAGTCCACCGGCGGGAACACGGCCGAGCTCACGCCCGCCCCGCTGGCGCCCGCGTGCGAGCCCGGCACGATGACCGGGGCACCGGCCTGGCCGGCCGACAGCACCCGCGCGACCTCGTCGCGCATGGCGGCGGCCGTGGGGAAGCGCTCGTTCGGGTTCTTCTTCAGGGCGCGCGCCACCAGCGCGTCCATCGCCGGGGTGATGGAGCGGTTGATGGAGGACGGGGCGACCGGCTCCTCCTGTACGTGCGCGTACGCGATGGCCAGCGGCGAGTCCGCGTCGAAGGGGATGCGGCCCGTCAGCAGCTGGAAGAGCATGATGCCGACCGAGTACAGGTCGGAGCGGGCGTCCACGCCGCGCCCCAGCGCCTGCTCCGGCGACAGGTACTGCGGGGTGCCGACGACCATGCCGGTCTGCGTCATCGAGGTGACCCCCGACTGCATGGCCCGGGCGATGCCGAAGTCCATCACCTTGACGATGCCGCGCTTGGTCATCATCACGTTGCCGGGCTTGATGTCGCGGTGGACCAGGCCCATCTCGTGGCTGACCTCCAGCGCGGCCAGCACGTCGGCCGTCACCTTCAGCGCCTTGTCGGCCGGCATCGCCCCGTACTGGCGGACGTCCGTCTCGAGCACCGAGCCGAGCGGCTGGCCCTCCACGTACTCCATCACGATGTACGGCATCACCGCGGCGTCGCCGGCCCCGGGGTTGCCGAACGTCACTTCGCCTTCGCCCGTATCGAAGACTGAGACGATGTTCGTGTGCGACAGTTTCGCAACAGCCTGTGCTTCACGGCGGAAGCGCTCGCGGAACGACTGTTCACGGCCGAGATCGCTGTGCAGGGTCTTGATGGCGACCTGCCGGTCGAGCGCCGAGTCGTACGCCAAGTAGACGGACGCCATGCCGCCCGCACCCAGCAAGTCCCTTAGCTGGTAACGGCCACCGGCCAGAGAGCCGCCCGCGTACTGGCCCTGAGTGCCGTCCTGGCTCATGACTGTTGCTTCCCCTCGGGATGTGTCCCTACGCGTCTGGCTGAGCGCATGTCGGGCCCAGTCTGCCGGAGGGCAAGCACACGTCAAGCCGGGTGCCCGTTCCGTGACCACGGGGCCACGGCGCGCCATTGTCCGAACGGCGACCTGTTCCGAGGCTGTAGCGTTCATCGGAGCACCCGAAAAGGACCTACCGCTGAGCGGCGGCCGAGAGAGACGACGGCGAGGACTGATGGCACCCGAACCCGAGGGAAACGGCGCCGGGATGGCCGATGGTCCTGAGCACTGGGGCGCCGGCGGCCTGGTCGGCGACGGCCGGTACCGGCTCACCCACCGCCTGGGCCGTGGCGGCATGGCGGAGGTGTTCGCCGCCGAGGACGTCCGGCTGGGCCGGACCGTCGCCGTGAAGCTGCTGCGCGCCGACCTCGCCGAGGACCCCGTCTCCAAGGCCCGCTTCACGCGGGAGGCGCAGTCGGTCGCCGGGCTCAACCACCACGCCGTCGTCGCCGTGTACGACTCCGGCGAGGACAAGGTCGGCCCGAACACCGTCCCGTACATCGTGATGGAGCTGGTCGAGGGCCGCACCATCCGCGACCTGCTGATCAGCGCCGAGGCCCCGGGCCCGGAGCAGGCGCTCATCATCACCTCGGGCGTCCTCGAAGCGCTCGCGTACTCGCACCAGCACGGCATCGTGCACCGTGACATCAAGCCCGCCAACGTCATCATCACCGAGACCGGCGCGGTCAAGGTGATGGACTTCGGCATCGCGCGCGCCCTGCACGGCGCCCAGTCGACGATGACCCAGACCGGCATGGTCATGGGCACCCCGCAGTACCTCTCGCCCGAGCAGGCCCTCGGCAAGGCGGTGGACCACCGCTCCGACCTGTACGCGACCGGCTGTCTGCTGTACGAACTGCTCGCGCTGCGGCCCCCGTTCACCGGCGAGACCCCGCTGTCGGTGGTCTACCAGCACGTGCAGGACGCGCCGGTCCCGCCCTCGCAGCTGCCGGAGGGCCACCACATCCCGCAGGAGCTCGACGGGCTCGTCATGCGCTCCCTGGCCAAGGACCCGGACGACCGGTTCCAGAGCGCCGAGGAGATGCGCGGGCTGGTCCAGTACGCGCTGCAGATGCTGCACGACCAGGGTCCGAACACGGGCACCTGGAACACCGGCCCGGTCACCATGGCCCTGCCGCACGGGCGCGGCGGCGCGGCCCAGACCACGGCGATGCCGACGGGCCAGACCGGCGGCCAGCAGAATTACCCGGCGCACGCCGCGACCTCGCAGTTCCAGCAGCCGATGGTGCCGCCGCTGAACCCGGACGACGGCTCGGCCTTCCCCGGCGGGGGCGGGTACGACAACCACGGCCACGGCGGTGGACCGGGCGGCCGCGACTACGACGGCTACGACGACCGCGGCAGCAGCCGGTGGAAGCTGTGGCTGTTCGCGGTGCTGGCGATCGTCGCGATCGCGGGCGGCGTGGCGTACGCCGTCAACTCCGTGTCGGACAAGAACAAGGACGACGGCGTTCCGTCCACCGTCCAGAGTTCCTCGAGCAGCCAGCAGACCCCGTCCGCGCAGCAGAGCACGCCGTCGCACGAGACGCCGTCCTCGCGCCCGTCGGAGGAGTACTCGCCGACGCCGAGCCGCAGCAAGTACACGCCGAGCACGACCCCTTCCACGTCGCCTTCGACCAGCCCGTCGACGTCGGCGTCGAGCAGTCCGTCGAAGTCGCCGTCGAAGTCGCCGCTGCCGACGAAGAGCGTGAGTCCGCCGGTGGACCCGCCGAATCCGGTTGACGAACCTTAGGCACTACGGGTGAACGGGCCCGGCGGAATTCGATTCCGCCGGGCCCGTCCCCGTTGATCGGTGAATGCGCAGCTCAGAGGGCATGCTGGAACTCCCGGTCCGGATTCCCGGCCAGCGAGTGCACGGTGACGAACTGCGGCTGGATGCGCATGTAGACGGGGTCGAAGACCGTGCCGTCCACGAAATGCGGGACCGGGCCGAACAACTCGAGTTCACGGGTGGTCGGCTCGACGATCTCGGCCGTTCCGGTGAACTGCACGGACCACAGCCGGGGGTCCCGGGAATTGAAGTTGTCGGCGCCGTAGGCCACCACGCTGCCGTTGCAGGCCTGGTGGTAGCCGAAGCCGGCGTGCATTCTCAGGACGACCTCGCCGTCCACCACGACGTGGCGGGCGAGGGCGAGGAAGGGGAGCGCGCGCATGCTGGTGGCCACCCTGCCGTACGGCACCCGCCGCAGCAGTTCGATGGCGTGGAGTTCCTCCGGTGACATGCGTCCACTCTCCGGTACGGATGCCCCGCCGGAAAAGAGGAAGCCGCCCCGACGACCGGGGACGTTGGTCCCGATTGAACGGCCGAGGGTCAGGCGAACGGGCCGCGGGTCAGGCGAACGGGCCGCGGGTCAGGCGCGCTTCTCGGCCTGCAGCCGGGCCACGTACGCGGCGGCCTGGGAGCGGCGCTCCATGCCCAGCTTGGACAGCAGGCTGGAGACGTAGTTCTTGATGGTCTTCTCGGCCAGGTGCAGGCGCTCGCCGATGACGCGGTTGGTCAGGCCCTCGCCGATCAGGTCGAGGATCTTGCGCTCCTGCTCGGTGAGGTTGGCCAGGCGGTCGTCGCCCTTGCCGTGCTTGCCGTCGCGCAGCCGCTCCAGCACGCGCGCGGTGGCGACCGGGTCCAGCAGCGACTTGCCGGCCGCGACGTCCCGTACGGCGCTCAGCAGCTCATTGCCGCGGATCGCCTTGAGCACGTAGCCCGAGGCCCCGGCCATGATCGCGTCGAACAGTGCCTCGTCGTCGGCGAACGAGGTCAGCATCAGGCACTTGATGTCCTCGTCCTGGGACCGGACCTCGCGGCAGACCTCCACCCCGCTGCCGTCCGGCAGGCGCACGTCGAGGACGGCCACGTCGGGCCGGGTGGCGGGGATCCGGACCAAGGCGTCCGCGGCGGTACCGGCCTCGCCGACGATCTCGATGTCCTCTTCGACCGAAAGGAGCTCATGGACACCGCGACGTACCACTTCGTGGTCGTCCAGGAGGAATACCTTGATTTTTCCGTCTTCGCGCACGAACTCAGTTTCACACACTCACCCCTTCCCTGACGTCGTTACCCGGGATAACGTGCCGTTGTTCCGGCCCCCTGCAAGGCTGTGACCAGTGATTGTTCCCCGCACCGCGGATTTACTTGGAAATCCAAGCAAAAACGCAGGTCAAGTGGGGTTTCGCAGATATGCGGCGCACTGGGTAACGTGCATTGCGCAGGGCACTTGCCGGGGCACCTGTCACGCTCGAATCCGCACACGACGCGCACCCACCCCGTGCGCTGGTACGGATCCGGGTGAGCCGCACTGGACCCCGGAGAACCCGGGAGCCGGACCGACGGAGGAGCAACACGTGACCGTGGAGAGCACTGCCGCGCGCAAGCCGCGACGCAGCAGCGGCACCAAGCGGGCGGCAGGCGCTGCGAGCGCCGCCAAGGCCCCCGCTGCCAAGGCTGCCGCCACCGGGCAGAACGCCGAGCCCCAGCTCGTACAGCTGCTGACGCCCGAGGGGGAACGGGTCAGCGCCGCAGACAATCCCGACGCTGCGGAGTTCCTGTCCTTCGTCGAGGACATCACCACCGAGGACCTGCGCGGGCTCTACCGCGACATGGTCCTGACCCGCCGTTTCGACGGCGAGGCGACGGCCCTGCAGCGTCAGGGCGAGCTGGGTCTGTGGGCCTCGCTGCTCGGCCAGGAAGCCGCGCAGATCGGCTCCGGCCGCGCGCTGCGCGACGACGACTACGTGTTCCCGACGTACCGCGAGCACGGTGTGGCCTGGTGCCGCGGCGTCGACCCGACGAACCTGCTCGGCATGTTCCGCGGCGTGAACCACGGCGGCTGGGACCCGAACACCAACAACTTCCACCTGTACACGATCGTCATCGGCTCGCAGACGCTGCACGCGACCGGTTACGCGATGGGTGTGGCCAAGGACGGCGCGGACTCCGCGGTCATCGCCTACTTCGGCGACGGCGCGTCCAGCCAGGGCGACGTCGCCGAGGCGTTCACGTTCTCGGCCGTCTACAACTCCCCCGTGGTGTTCTTCTGCCAGAACAACCAGTGGGCGATCTCCGAGCCGACCGAGCGCCAGATGCGCGTGCCGCTGTACCAGCGCGCCCAGGGCTTCGGCTTCCCGGGCGTCCGCGTCGACGGCAACGACGTCCTGGCCTGCCTGGCGGTCACCCGCTGGGCGCTGGAGCGGGCGCGCCGCGGCGAGGGCCCGACGCTGGTCGAGGCGTTCACGTACCGCATGGGTGCGCACACCACCTCCGACGACCCGACGAAGTACCGCCGGGACGAGGAGACGCAGGCCTGGGAGGCGAAGGACCCGATCCTGCGCCTGAAGACGTACCTGCTGGCCAGCGGTGGTGCCGACGAGGCGTTCTTCGAGTCCCTGGAGGCCGAGAGCGAGACGCTGGGCAAGCGGGTGCGCGAGGTCGTACGCGCCATGCCCGACCCGGACACCATGGCGATCTTCGAGAACGTCTATGCGGACGGGCACGCGCTCGTCGACGAGGAGCGCGCCCAGTTCGCCGCCTACCTCGCTTCCTTCGAGTCGGCCGAGGAGGGTCACTGATGGCTGTCGAGAAGATGTCGATCGCGAAGGCGCTCAACGAGTCCCTGCGCAAGGCCCTGGAGACGGACCCGAAGGTCCTGATCATGGGCGAGGACGTCGGCAAGCTGGGCGGTGTCTTCCGGATCACCGACGGACTGCAGAAGGACTTCGGCGAGGAGCGGGTCATCGACACCCCGCTCGCCGAGTCCGGCATCGTCGGCACGGCGATCGGCCTGGCGCTGCGCGGCTACCGCCCCGTGGTGGAGATCCAGTTCGACGGGTTCGTCTTCCCCGCGTACGACCAGATCGTCACGCAGCTCGCGAAGATGCACGCGCGGGCGCTGGGCAAGGTCAAGATGCCGGTCGTCGTCCGCATCCCGTACGCGGGCGGCATCGGCGCGGTGGAGCACCACTCGGAGTCCCCCGAGACGCTATTCGCGCACGTCCCGGGCCTGAAGGTGGTCTCGCCTTCGAACGCGAGCGACGCGTACTGGATGCTCCAGCAGGCGATCCTCAGCGACGACCCGGTGATCTTCTTCGAGCCGAAGCGGCGCTACTGGGACAAGGGCGAGGTCGACACCGACGCCATCCCCGGCGAGCTGCACAAGGCGCGCGTGACGCGCGAGGGCTCCGACATCACCCTGGCCGCCTACGGCCCGATGGTGAAGGTCTGCCTGGAGGCGGCGGCCGCGGCGGCCGAGGAGGGCAAGTCGGTGGAGGTCGTGGACCTGCGCTCGATGTCCCCGATCGACTTCGACGGGCTGCAGGCCTCCGTGGAGAAGACCCGCCGGCTCGTGGTCGTCCACGAGGCCCCGGTGTTCCTGGGCACGGGCGCGGAGATCGCCGCCCGCATCACGGAGCGGTGCTTCTACCACCTGGAGGCTCCGGTGCTGCGCGTGGGCGGTTTCCACGCTCCGTACCCGCCGGCCCGCCTGGAGGACGAGTACCTGCCGGGCCTGGACAGGGTGCTCGACGCCGTCGACCGCTCGCTGGCGTACTGAGGAGCCACGTTCATGACCATCCGCGAATTCAAGATGCCCGACGTGGGCGAGGGCCTCACCGAGGCCGAGATCCTCAAGTGGTACGTCCAGCCGGGTGACACCGTCACCGACGGCCAGGTCGTGTGCGAGGTCGAGACGGCGAAGGCGGCCGTGGAGCTGCCGATCCCGTTCGACGGGGTCGTGCACGCGCTGCTCTTCGAGGAGGGCACCACGGTCGACGTCGGCCAGGTGATCATCTCCGTGCAGACGGGTCCGGCCGAGGCCGAGGCCCCGGCCGCGGCCGCCGAGGTTGCCGCCCCGGCTGCGGCCGCGGCTCCCGCCGAGGCTCCGGTCGCCGCGGCCCGTCAGCCCGTCCTGGTGGGCTACGGCGTCTCCGAGGCCTCCACGAAGCGCCGCCCGCGCAAGGCGGCGCCCGGCGCGCCCGTCACGGCAGCGGCGCCCGTCGCGGCCGCCGCGCCCGCCGCCGCGCAGAACGGCACCGCCGCTGCGGCCGCCGGGCTGAACGGCGACGGCCACGCCGGCGGGGAGCGCCCGCTGGCGAAGCCGCCGGTGCGCAAGCTCGCCAAGGACCTCGGGATCGACCTGGCCTCCGTGGTGCCCACCGGCGAGGGCGGGGTCGTGACCCGTGAGGACGTGCACGCCGCCGCCGCGGCTGCGATCGCCCCGCAGGCCGCGGTCGCGCAGGCTCCGGCCGCTGCGGCCGTGCCCGCCCAGGCCCAGGCCGCGGTGCCCGCACCGGTTTCCGGTGAGGCGTCGGCCCGCGAGACCCGGATCCCGGTCAAGGGCGTCCGCAAGGTCACCGCGCAGGCCATGGTCGGCTCCGCCTTCACCGCGCCGCACGTCACCGAGTTCATCACCTTCGACGTGACCCGCACGATGAAGCTGGTCCAGGAGCTCAAGGACGACCCGGACCTCGCCGGTCTGCGGATCAACCCGCTGCTCCTGATCGCCAAGGCCGTCCTCGTGGCCGTCCGCCGCAACCCGGACGTCAACGCGTCCTGGGACGAGGCGGCCCAGGAGATCGTGCTCAAGCACTACGTCAACCTGGGCATCGCCGCGGCGACCCCGCGCGGCCTGATCGTCCCGAACATCAAGGACGCGCACGCCAAGACGCTGCCCGAGCTGTCGACGGCCCTGTCCGAGCTGGTCACCACGGCCCGCGACGGCAAGACCTCCCCGGCGGACATGCAGAACGGCACCATCACCATCACCAACGTCGGCGTCTTCGGCGTCGACACCGGTACGCCCATCCTGAACCCCGGCGAGTCCGCGATCCTCGCGGTCGGCGCGATCAAGCTCCAGCCGTGGGTCCACAAGGGCAAGGTGAAGGCGCGCCACGTCACGACGCTGGCGCTGTCGTTCGACCACCGGCTCATCGACGGCGAGCTCGGCTCCCGTTTCCTGGCGGACATCGCGGCCGTCCTGGAGCACCCGCGCAGGCTCGTCACCTGGTCGTAGTCCGATCCTGATCCGGTACCCGAAGCCCCCCTCGCCACCGCACCGCGAGGGGGGCTTCGGCGTGGGAAAACCCTGGTCGGACACCAGATGCCGGGCGATGATCACCGGTATGAGATTCCGCGCTGCCCTCGAAGACCCCACCGACATCGACCGCGCCGTCGCCTACCCGGCCGACGGGCCCGTCGAAGCCCTCTCCGCCGACAAGATCCGCGAGGAGCTCGCCGAGAACCGGTTCCGCCCCGAGTGGATCTGGTACGCCGAGGACGAGAACGGCGAGATCCTGGCCCGCGCGCTGTGGTGGGGCCGCGCCGACAGCGAGCGGCCCGTCGCGCTCGACTGCCTCCAGGTACGGGATGCGGTCGCCGACCCGGCGGGCGTCGCCGCGGCCCTGCTGGCCGCCGGCCACGAGGCCTTCGGGAACCTCCCGCTCTACAACGTCTCGCTGCCCGGCGACTGGCGGACCCGCCCCGACCTGGTCGAGGCCGTCGCCTGGCGCCGGAAGGCCGCGTACGAGGCGGGTCTGACCCGGGAGATCGAGCGCCTGCGCTACGAGTGGACCCCGGCCGCCGGGACCGCGGAGCCCACCGGCCGCCTGGTGTTCCGCGAGGGCACGGACGAGGAGTTCCTCGAGGCCTTCGTCCGCCTCTCGGCCGGCAGCCTGGATCTGCACACGCAGAACGAACTGCGCTCGATGGACGCCGAGCAGCTGGCCCGCGAGGACGTCGAGTTCTACCTCGACTGCCCCGGCGAGCGCTCCTGGTGGCGCCTGGCCGACCTCCCGGACGGCACCCTCGCGGGCATGGCCATCCCCTCCGCGACCCCGTACCACCGCAACGTCGGCTACCTGGGCGTCGTACCGGAGCAGCGCGGCCGGGGCCTGATCGACGAGGTCCTGGCGGAGATCACCCGCTTCCACGCGGCCGCGGGTGCCGAGCGCATCACCGCGACCACGGACACCGTCAACGCCCCCATGGCCGCCGCGTTCGACCGCGCCGGCTACGAGGTCACGGAGATCCGCCTGGTCCTGGAGGCCCAGGCGGCGGAGGAGGCGTAGGGGGGCGCTGCGGCGCCGGCAGGCGGTAGCCTCCCGCCCGGGGAAGGGGGGCCGGGGTGGCCATCGCCGAGTTGCAGGTGTACTCCGTCGAGGAGGCCGACGTCACGGGCGGCGTGTGCGTGGTCCGCTGCCTCGGCGGGGTCGCACGCGCCGGACAGGTCTACGCCGCCGGGGAACTGCGGGTCGGCCTGCGGCGGATCGAGCGGTACGGGCGCTCCGTGGCCTTCTTCGACGCGGGCCACGTGGCCACGGTCCACCTCACGGGCGCCCTGGTCGCACTGCTCACCCCGGGGCAGGTGCTGACCGCGGTCCCGCCCGGCGGGCACGCGCTCGAGGACATCGAGGCCTGGCTGGCCACCGACCCGCCGCTGCAGGACGAGCCGCATCCGCTGACGCTGCGGACGCTGGCCGTGGGCCGGATGCAGGGGGACCGGCTGCCCGAGGAGACCCGGCTGCGCTGGGGCCGGGTGGCGCTGGCCGCGACGCACCGCAAGGCGGAGTGGGCGGGGTCGCACGAGCTGGACCGCGCGGTCGAGGTGGCCGCCGTACGGGGCTACCTGCTCCGGCAGTTCGGCCCGGGCCGGGGCGGCGACCCGGCGGCCCTGTGCCGGGACGCGCTGGCCGTGATCGACCTGCACCCGGCGGAGGCGGCCGCGGAGGCCCGCACCTGGCGGGACCTGCCGCGACCCCGCATCCAGCACCTGCGGCGCATCAAGCTCCTGCTGCCCTGGCTGGCCCTCGCCCGCCCCCACCTCCCGTCCGGCGACCCCCTCGCGGAGGCGGTGGACGCCTGGTCGGAGGTCCGGGCGCTGCTCCCCTAGGGGGTGTCGTCAAAGTCCCGTCCGGCCGGCGGGGCCCGGCACGCGCGCTCGCCGCGTTGTCGTCGGTCGACGACGCGAGCGTCGCCTCCCTCCTCCGCCTTGCGATCACACGCACCAGACCCCACCGGCCCCGCCCTCACGGGCGGACGACGCTACTTAGACGACACCCCCTAGCCGGCCTTGGTGGCGTTGCCGAGCACCTTGGTCGGGGTGATGCGCACGACGACGCGGACGCTTTCGGACAGGGCCTCGGTGAACTCCTTGCCGCCTTCCGGCCCCAGGTACTCCTCGGCGATGCGGCCGGCGACCGCGCGGCCCGCGTCCTCGGCGAGGGTGGCCGTGCCGCGGATCTCGACGTAGAGGAAGGGGTTGGCCGTGTCGAACACGGTCAGCCCGACGCGCCCGTCCCGCGCGATGTTCCGCTCCTTGCGGCGGCCCTGCTCGGTGGACACCAGCAGATCGGCCCCGTCCCGGGCCACCCAGACCACCGAACTCTGGGGACTGCCATCGGGGTTGAGGGTGGAGAGCACGGCGGGGTGCGGGGAGTCCAGTAAGCCGCGTACGGTCTCGTTCAACTCAATCGTCATGCGGGCGAGGCTAGTTGGATGCCTCGACGTCAGTACAGCAATGCGGTGCGACTGGGCGAAGTCGGGGCCGGCGCGAGCACGTCACTTGATGGGTTGGCCGTTGTACTTGCCGTCGATGCAGGTCCACAGGCCGGTCGCGGACTCGTACTCCGATGTTCCTCCACCCTTCGTGCACGTCTCCACGTCGACATCGGATACGGCAGCTTGCGCGGCAGGGCCGATGACGCCAAGTACGGTCAGGACGGCGGTGGCGATGAGCCCGAGAAGTCGTCTGCGCATGGGGATCTCCTGTGAGGACGGACCATGGGACATTCATGACGTTACTCCGATGGAGTGCGGGCGCACTCCAGGAGCGTTCATCGGCAAGCGGCGGCAAACTGGTGTCATGGCGAACACACCCGTGGTAGCCGTAGGTGGACCGGATGAACTTGGCTGGCGCCATGTCACCATCAACGACCATTCCGCGGGCCCGGTCCGCTCGATGGGGGCCCTGCGCAGGCTCATACGCGGAGCTGGTCTGGAATCCGGGTACACAATCCGTTGGATCGGCGCGGACTGCACCGACTGGCCGGATCGCCCGTGGTATCGACGCATCGTCGGCACTCTGATGGTGGTCGGTCTGCTTGCGACTGCGTGCATGCTCGTCATGATCGGCATGAGGGACACCTTCAACGCCCTCACCTATTCCGGACGCGTCACGGGGGTCATCTTCCTTCTTGCGGCCGGGCTGGAAATAATTGCCGCAGTGGCTGCCTTCGACTATTGGCACGAGCGAAAATCTTCCTATTCCGGGATGACCGTCCTGCTCGGTGCCTCTGTATCCATTGCCGTCGGCTTGCTCATGCTCCTCATGCAGGTGATCGACGGCGGATCGTACACGCATTACGTGCTGCTTTGGGTTATTTTCACGCTGTTGTCGGTGGGGGCTCTGTGCATACTCGTCCGAGATCGGGTGTGGAAGCTGGTTCCCAATCCAAGGCGCATCGTGGCCGGGGCGGTCGTCTCCAGCCTTCTCGCCATCCCCAATGTGACGTATACGCAGATATATGTTCCCTATGCGACATCTCCGATCGTGAACAGTACCGCGTCCTTCGGGAAGCCGAGTCTGAACGAGGACCGGTCGAAGATGTACCTGCCGGTCCATCTGTCCGTGAAGAACTCCGGTCAGATTCCCGTCTATGTCCTCGGCAGCATCTACTGGGTCCACGGCTTCCCCGCCGCTGAGAAGCGGGCCTTCGAATTGATCAAGGATGGCGAGTTCATCAGGCCGCCGGGGTGGCTGTTGTATCCGGGGGAGGAATTCTCGGAGGACGAGGTCGTCGAGGTCGAGGACCCTGTCGATGTCGAATACGAGCAAGTCAAGGTCCAGGCCGAGATGTACGCCGTCAGGAAAGACAGAATGACCATCGTCGGCGACTACGAGCGCTCTGGGAAGAGTTTGGAAGCTCTCAAGAGGGAAGGCAAGGATCAAGATCCTCAAGGGCCGGAGGGCAAGAACCAGACGTACATGAGATACCAGGCCGACATCTCGAACAGCAACGAGATCCTCAATGCGACTCGAGGTCGCCAACGGATAACTCTGTGGTACGTGAACAAGAAGGAACGGCCGTACATTTACGCAGTCGTGGAGCCGCCGGGCGAGAAGGTGGGTTTCGACAGCAGCGATCCCAATCGAAACAAGAAGGCCATTGAACGGTACGGCCTGGAACACGTGCGCAGTTCGATGCAGCAGAAGCCCTTCGCGGAACTCAAGGAAATGGCCGAGGAGAAGCCGTCCGTCGGCGACTCGGCCACACCGCCGAAGGGTGAAGCGCCCTAGCTCCAGGGGATGTTGAGCCAAGGGCTCGACGGTTCGGTGGTCAGGGTCAGGTGGGTGGCGAGGGAGCCGGTGTACCACTCCCCGAACTCCTCCTCGTCGAAGTGCAGGCACCGGCCCAGCAAGTACCCGGCGGAGAACTCCGCCCAGGAGCGGTAGGTGTCGGCGGCCGCCTCCCCCGCGCGGAGCACCGCGCGCTCCGTCTCCTCCAGCGTGCCGTAGCGGGTGCCGAGGCCCCAGCGGGCCATCTGGGAGGCCCGGCCGATGTCCCAGCCCTCGACGGACCGGACGTATCCCCCTTCGGGGAGCAGTCCGTCGGCCCGGAAGCGCTGTTCGTACCGGGCGATGCGTCCGATGAGGCGCTGTACGCCGGCGATCTCGCCCTCGACCTCCGCGGTGGGGCGCGGCTGCGCGACCGTGACGCCGTCGGGGGTGAGCTGCGGTTCGGCGGCCCGTTCGGCATTGCGGCGCAGGCTGGCCTCCGCGGCGTGCCGCCAGTGCTCGACGTCGACGGGCCCGGCGAAGTCGGAGGCGAGGATCCGGCGGATGCGCAGGGCGAACTCCCAGACGGGGCTGACGATCTCGGCGTTCAGCATGCGGTGCAGGACGTCGAGCCAGTCCTCGCGGGTGGTGATGCCCCAGGACTTGCGGAGGCGTTCGCGCTCGCGGGTGTAGCCGCTGCCGTGGTAGGCGAGTGCGTTCCAGAACTCCCCGTTGCTCACGGCCAGATGGGCGCCCACTGCGAGACCGCGGGCCACGGGCCCGTGCAGCGGACCGCCGGTGTGCAGGGCGTGTACGGCGCCGGGAGCCAGGCCCCAGGTGGTCGCGGCGTCCCAGTGGGCGCGCCAGCGGGCGAGGTCGGCCGGGCCGGTGGTGAGGTAGGCCTCGGCGGGGCTGCCGGGATTCACGGCGAGGTACGGCGGGTCGCGGTGGTCCCAGGCGTTCGCGAACCAGGCCAGGCTCTGGCGTACGAAGACGGTCTCGGCAGTGGGGACGGGCAGCATCCCGCGGGTGTAGACGGGGAGGGTGGGGCCGACCGGGTAGAAGCGGGCCTGGGTGGGCTCGGCGTCGATCTGGGTACGGGGCTGGGCGAGGAACAGCTCGGAGCGGGCGAGTACGTCGAGGTACCGGCCCCACTCGCCGGCGCCCTTGGCCTCGTACAGCTCTCTCTCGATGGCGCTCGGCGCGATCCAGGTCCCCATACGGGCCAACCCTAACGGGGCCCTCCGACGCCCAGCTCGGCCCATACCGTCTTGCCGATGACCCGCTCGGCGTCCCCCCACCGCTCCGCGACGGCGCCCACGATCTGCAACCCCCTCCCGTACTGCTCGTCGTCGGCCGCCGCTCGCGGTTCGGGCCGCCGCTCGCCTTTCGGATCGGTGACCGCGATGCGGAGCACTGCTCCCGTGAGCTGGACCTCGACCCGTAGGTACCGGTCCCGCAGCGAGCCGTGCAGCAGCGCGTTGGTGGTGAGCTCGCTGGTCACCAGCGCCGCGTCCGAAGCCAGCTGGGGCAGCCCCCACGCCACCGCCAGCCACGCGGCTCGCCGCCGGGCCGCGGGCACCGAGTCCTGTCGGGGCGGGTAGTTCCGTACGTCGCATCGCGTCGGCTCGTCCATCTGTACGTGCACCTCCGATGGGCGGTGGCTCCGCCGTGCGGGCGGCACGGTGCACTTCCGCCAACTGGGCTTGGTCAGTGAGCAGTTCGTCACCGACGGTAGGAGCGATGGAGATGAGGGAGCAAGTGGTTCGGGGAATATCTTCCCCAGATGGATTACAGGGTCGACTTGTGCTCGGCAGGGGCGCGAAACTGGGCCGGTGAACCAGGGGATGCGAGAAGGCCAGGGCAGCCGGGTGTCGACGGTGCTGGGGCGCAGGCTGGGTGGCGAGCTGAACAGGCTGCGCACGGCGGCGGGCAAGACCCAGTTGCAGGCGGCCCGAGAGATCAGCGCCACGGCGACGAAGATCGTGAAGATGGAGAGCGGCTGGGTGCCGATGCGGGACCCGGACATCCGCGTGCTGTGCGAGTTCTACGGCGTGACGGACGCGCAGGCCGTGAGCGGGCTGCTGGACCTGGCCCGACTGGACCGCGAGCGCCGCAAGGCCAAAGGTTGGTGGCGGCACATCCCCACGATGGGCACCCTGGCCGAGTACGTGGCGATGGAGGACGTCGCCGTCCGCATCCGTACCTGGCAGCTCGCTCTGATCCCCGGTTTGCTCCAGACCGCCGACTACATCCGTGCACTGGGCGTCAGCTCCGACTCGTGGACGCATCCGGACGAGATCGAGGTCTTGGTGACCTCCAGGATCAAGCGGCAGTCGCGCCTCTGGGACGACAAGCCGCTGGAGTTCCACGCGGTGGTCTGGGAGGCCGCTCTGCGCCAGCAGATCGGCGGTCCCGATGTGATGAGCGGGCAGCTGAACCACCTGCTGGACATGGCCAAGCGGCCCAACATCCACGTGCAGGTGCTGCCGTTCAGGGTGGGTGCGCACCATGCCGTCGCAAGTGCGTTCAACATCGTGTCGTTCGCTGACCCCGGAGCACTGGACGTCGGCTACTCGGAGGGGATCGCGACTACATTGTGGGTGGAGGGTGCGGACGGCAACGAGGCATACGCCCGGGCGTTTGACCGCGTGTCACGGATGAGCCTCTCACCGCACGACTCCCTGAACCTGATCGACGCCATCAGCAAGGGGTATGCGGGCACATGACCCACTTTGAGTTCGTGAAGGCCAGCTACAGCAGCGTCACGACCGACTCCGACTGCGTCGAGGTGGCCACGAACGTGGCCGGGACCGTCGCCGTCCGGGACAGCAAGCGGGTCGACGGGCCGGTCGTCGAGATCACCGACCTGGCCTGGGCCTCCTTCGCGGGCACGCTGTGATCTGAGCGGCGCCGTGGTGGGCCGGTCACCATGCGCGGGCCGTGGCGTGGTGGGGCGGGCACCCTCGGGGGCGTATGCCCGGGGCGTGGTGCGGGTGGGGTGGGTGGTCCACCTCGGCTCCAGCAGTCCTCCACGGCTCTGCGAATCGTTGCTGCCCTGGCCAAAGGGTTGTGGTGCGCTGCAGCAGACGGTGATTCGGGTTCGCCTGGTCCTTTCGGGCTGATGGTCCGCTGCGCACGGCGGGCCGAATGTGTGTGACGGGTTCACCTGGTTCTTCCGGCTCCTCCGACCGCAGGGTTGAGGGGCTGGAGAGAACGTCGGGGGAAGGGATGGATCCGTCATGAGCGCACCGAGTCTCGAACGCCTGGAGACCCTGAGCAGCCGGTTCGTACCGGACCTGGTCGTCGCCGAGCTCTGCGCCGAGCTGTTCGCCTCGCTGCCGCGCAGTGACCAGCGGCGCAAGGGGGAGGTGTACCTGCGCGGTCTCCTGAAGGCCGAGGGGCGCAAGTCGATACGCAACATCGCGGCGCACGTCGGCGACCGGGCGGCCGAGCAGAGCCTGCACCACTTCGTCGTCTCGTCCACCTGGGACTGGGGTCCGGTACGGGCCGCACTCGCCCGGTACCTCGAGCGGGCGCTGCGCCCCCGCGCCTGGGTCGTCCAGCCGGTGGTGATCTCCAAGGCCGGCACGGAGTCGGTCGGGGTGGCCCGCCGGTTCGTGCCCGAGCGGGGCCAGATGGTCAACAGCCAGGTGGCGTTCGGGGTCTGGTCCGTGGGCGAGGAGCACAGCTGCCCGGTGAACTGGCGGCTCGCGCTCACCCAGAAGTGGCGCGACAGCGTCGGCCCCCTCTCCCCCAACGTCCACGAGTCGGAACTGGCGACCAGCCCGCTCGAATGCGCCGCCGGAGCCGTCGAGGAGCTGCGCGACTGGGTCGGGCAGATCCGCCGCCCCGTGGTGTTCGACCTGCCCGACGTCGATCCGGCCGCGGTGGCCCGCCGGTTCGGCCCGGCCGGGACGCACTTCGTGGCCTCGGCCCGCGGGTCGATGCGGGTCCGCTGCGTGGACCCGATTCTGCCGAGCAGCGGCAACCGCGAACTCGCCGCGCACCAGCTGCTGTTGATGGCCGGCACCTTACGCCGCCCGGTGACGTGGCTGGACCCGATGACCCTCCAGCAGCGCACCACGCTGGTGGTCGGCGTACGGGTGGAGCTGCCGCAGGCGCCCCGGCCGCTGCTGCTGTTCGGCGAGTGGAGCGATCCGCGTGGCTGGCCCGAGCAGTGCTGGGTCACCGACATGACGCAGGCGCCTGTCGGCGGGCTGCTGCGGCTGGCGAAGCGGGCTCAGAACGTGGAGGCGGACTTCGCGAACGTGTCGCGGAAGGTCGGGCTCACCGACTTCGGCGGCCGCTCCTTCGGCGGCTGGCACCGGCACACCACCCTCGCCTCCGCCGCGCACGCGGTACGGGTGCTCACGCAGGGGGCCGGCGACCGGTAGGCGCCCGCCGCCCGCCGGCCGCCGGCCGATGTCAGTCGATGTCAGCCGATGGTCTGCCGGGGCTGGTCGCCGCGGGGGCCCTTGTTCAGCGCCTGCCGGGTCCGCTGGAGCTGGAGGGCCAGCTGCACCTGGAGGGCCTGGGTCGGCTTCTGCCAGTCCTCGCCCAGGATCTCGGTGATCCGCTCCAGCCTGCGCGAGACCGTGTTCGGGTGGACGTGCAGGGACTCGGCCGCCCTGGAGGGGCTGTTGGCCGAGGCGAAGTACGCCTCCATGGTGCGGATCAGCTCGGTGTACTGCTGGTCGTCGTAGTCGAGGACGGGACCGATGGTGTCGTTGATGAACCCGGCGATGTTCGGCTTCTCGGAGAGCAGGACGCCGAGGAAGCCCAGCTCCTCGGGGGACGCCGTGCTGCCGGGGCCGGTGAGCGCCGCGACCGCGTCCAGGACCCGGCGGGCCTCCTGGTACAGGTGGACGATCCCGGCCGGATCCTCGACGGGACCGGCGGAGCCGGCCGTGACGGGCTTGCCGAGCACCTCGGAGAGCTCCTTGGAGGCCGTACGGGCGATGGCCCCGGCCTGCGTGCCCGGCAGCAGCAGCACCACGATGTCGCCGTCCACGCTCTTGAGGCCGTGGTGGCGGTTGGCGTACGAGGCGGCCCAGGCGAGCACGCGGCCCTGAACTCCGCCCTCGGGCCGGGCGATCACGATGACGTGGGGTTCGTCGAGGTCGAGCGCGAGACGGCGGCTCTGCTCCGCGATCTGCACCGGGGACAGCGTGGTGCCCCGCAGCAGGTCGTGGAAGAACTCGTCCCGCATGTGGCCCTCGGCGGCGGCCATGCCCTGCTCCATCAGCAGCACCACGGCGGTGACCTGGGCGGTGAGCGCCAGGAGCTGGATCTGGCGGTCGGTGGCCGGCTCGTCGCAGACCAGGATGAGCGTGCCCAGCATTTCGTCGCCCGCGGCGACCGAGGCGACCCACACCCCGTCGCCCGTGCTGCGCGGCTGCCGGTCGGTGTGCGCGTCGAGCAGGACGGTGCGGATCTCGGACTCGTCCAGCTCGGGGGGCTCGCCGCCGGGGCAGGCGAGGTTGCGGCCGGCCGCGTCCCGCACGAGCAGCGTGCCCTCTAAGCCCTTGACCGCCTCGGCGGCCAGGTTGCCGAGGCCGCCGCCCTGGAGCACCAGGTCGAGCAGGCGGCCGTGCGTCTCGCGGAGCTGGCGGGCGGTGGTGGAGGAGTCCAGGGCGCGGGAGGTGTCCTGCTCCAGCTCCACGACCTCGTACCGGGTCTGCTCCAGCAGCCTGGCCTTTTCGATCGCAACGGTGGCGAGGTCGGCGAGCGAACTCATCAGCGACACCTCGTCCGGGGTGAAGTGCCGGATGTGCCGGTCCGCCACGTACAGGGCGCCCAGGGTGGTTCCGGCGTGCCGCAGCGGGACGGCCATGACGGCGTGCAGGCCCTCGGCCTGCACCACCTCGTCGATGACGGGGCTGTGCTGGAAGGTTTTGTCGTTCATGTAATCGGACGACCAGAACGGGGCCGACCCGTCCGCGGCGCGCTTGCCGACGCCCCCGCCGGTCAGCGGGATGGCGAAGCCGATGGTGAGCGCAGAGGCGTGGCCGTCGGCCGAACGCACCCTGGAACACTGCGCGTCGAGGTCGTCGAAGCTGACCCAGGCCATGTCGAGCCCGAGCAGCAGCCGGGCCCGGCGGGTGATCACCTTCAGCAGCTCGTCGAGGTCGTACGGCAGGGTCAGGTCGCGCGCGGTGTCCACGAGGGCGGCGAGGCCGGCCTCGCGCTGCTGGCGTCGTACGAAGAGTGCCCGGATGCCGAGACTCTGGTCTCTGGCCCTGGTCAGCTGGGCGAGGGCGGCCCCGGACAGGCCGGACTCACGGGCTTTGCGGACCACGTCGTCGAAGGCAGCCGCAGGCGCCTCTCTGTTCAGCAGTTCCAGCATTTCGTAAGCGTGGTCAACCACGACTTCTCCCCCGACCCCCATAAAAGCCGTTCACGATTGCACCAACCGAGTGCAAGCAATCCCTGGCCTGCCTGAAAGTATCTCTTGGGGCAAGAACCGGTCAAGAAACACTCGAGAAGCGATCCAGGTCAGCGACGCGGAGGGTGATCGGGTCACCACGGTCCATGAGCGATGCTGTCACGTGAACACCTTCTGGTCGAGGCTGACTCAAGGGCAGGCTGCTCACCGAGCGTTCCGGTGTCGCCAGCACCATCGGCACCACCATCGGCACCACCAACAGCCTGATGTTTCCTTGGGGGAGTTCGCATGTCTCAGGTGTCACAGCTGTCTCAGCTCCAGAGCTACGAGCGGTCGCTGCTCCGCAGCCGGCTGTCGTTGACCCGGCAGGACCGGCCGCGGGTGTTCACGCTCGGCGACCGTGAGTGGGACCTCTTCGACGAGGTCTTCGCCCCCGTCTACTCCCCTTCGACGGGTGTGGCCCTCGAACTGCTCGGCCTCAACACGCTTGCGTCCGGCCCGCGTTGCGGTTCGTTCCTGGAGATAGGGTGCGGCACCGGCGTGATCGCCGTGACCGCCGCACTGGCCGGATACGACCGGGTCGTGGCGGCCGACATCAGCCCCTCCGCCGTGGAGAACGCCTCCGTCAACGCGGAGCGGCACGGGGTGGCGGGCCGCCTGCAGGCGCTGCACAGCGACCTGTTCTCCGGGCTGCGCGAGAGCGAGCGGTTCGACGTCGTCTTCTGGAGCTCCAACTACGTGATGGGGCCCGAGAGTTACGAGTACAAGTCGGTGCACGAGCGGGCATACGTGGACACCGGATACCAGGCGCACCGCCGGTATCTGGAGCAGGCGGTGCACTGGACCACCCCGGGCGGCCGCGTCCTGCTGCACTTCAGCGACCGCGGCGACCTGGCGGCACTGCACGAGATGGCGGACGGAAGCGGTCGGGAGCTGTCGACCGTGGCGAGCCGACGGGTCCGCGAGGGGGAGTACGGAGAGGACATGGTCGAGCACATGCTGCTCGAAATCAAGCCAATCTCGGCCTGATTCAGACGGGGGGGATATTCATCATGCGCACGCTGCTCGTCGACAACTACGACTCGTTTACCTATAACCTCTTCCACTATCTGACCGAGGTGAATGGTCGGGAGCCGGAAGTCGTTCGAAATGACGACCCGCACTGGAAGCTCACAGAACTCGGAGCGTTCGACAACGTCGTGGTCTCGCCCGGACCCGGCACCCCGCGCAGGGCGGCCGACTTCGGCATCTGCGCCGAGATCGTCGAGCGCTCGCCGCTCCCGCTGCTGGGCATCTGCCTCGGCCACCAGGGGATCGGGCACGTGCACGGCGCCACGGTCGCCCGCGCGCCGGAGCCCCGGCACGGCCGCACCTCACCCGTCCTGCACGACGGCACGGGCCTGTTCGCCGGGCTGCCCTCCCCGATGGAGGTGGTCCGCTACCACTCGCTCGCCGTGACGGACCTGCCGGCCGAGCTCGAGGCCACCGCGTGGACGCCGGACGGCGTCCTGATGGGGCTGCGCCACCAGACGCGGCCGATGTGGGGGGTGCAGTTCCACCCCGAATCGATTTGCAGTCAGTACGGGATCGAGCTGCTTGCAAACTTCGCCGATCTGACCCGCGCGCACCGGGCGGACCACGCGACGGCGACCCGCCGGCCTGCCGCCGCCACCGCCGCCGCCACCGACCCCGCTCCCGCGCCCGCCGCCGAGCTCCCGGTCCGCCGGCTGCGGCTGGTCACGCGCGAGCTGCCCACCCGCTGGTCCCCCGAGACCGTCTACGACCAGCTCTTCCGCGGCAACGACCACGCCTACTGGCTGGACAGCAGCCTGCCCGGCGGCGACCGCGGCCGGTTCTCGGTCATGGGCGATGCCACCGGGCCGCTCGCCCGGGTCGCCACGGCCGACGTGTGGAGCGGGTGCGTCACCGTCGAGTCGGCGGGCGGCGCGAGCGAGCTGGTCGCCGCACCCTTCCTGGAGTGGGTCGACCGCGACCTGCGCTCGCTGCACACCGAACTCCCCGAGCTGCCCTTCGACTTCGCACTCGGCTGGGTCGGCTACCTCGGATACGAGCTCAAGGCCGAATGCGGCGGCGACCTCGTGCACCGCTCGCCGGTGGCCGACGCCACGATGGTCTTCGCCGACCGCGCCCTGGTCTTCGACCACGTCGCGCACACCACCCACCTGCTGGCCCTGGTGGAGGGGACCGCCGAGGAGTCCGCCGCCGCGGCCGACGCCTGGCTGATCGGCACGGCGGAGCGGCTCGCCCAGCTCGCGGGCCTGAGCCTGCCGGCCCCCCGGCCGACCGCCCCGAGCGGGGAGATCCGGCTGCGCCACGACCGCGGGGCCTATCTGGACCTCATCGACTCCTGCCTGGAGGAGATCGCCGCCGGCGAGACGTACGAGGTCTGCCTCACCAACATGGCCGAGGCCGAAGCCCGCCTCGACCCCTGGGCCGCGTACCGCACCCTGCGCCGCACCAGCCCGGCGCCGTTCGCCGCGCTGCTCCAGTTCGGCGAGCTCTCCGTGCTCAGCACCTCGCCCGAGCGGTTCCTGCGGGTCTCCCGCGACGGGCTCGTCGAGTCCTCGCCCATCAAGGGCACCCGGCCGCGCGGCGGCACCCCGCAGGAGGAGGCGGAGCTGATCGCGGACCTGATGACCGACGAGAAGGACCGCTCCGAGAACCTGATGATCGTCGACCTGGTCCGCAACGACCTCGGCCGCTGCGCCGTACCGGGCTCGGTCGAGGCCGAGGAGCTGTTCCGGGTCGAGACGTACGCCACCGTCCACCAGCTGGTGAGCACCGTACGGGCGCGCCTGCGGCCGGAGCTGTCGGCCGTGGACTGCGTACGGGCCGCCTTCCCGGGCGGGTCGATGACCGGGGCACCCAAGATCCGCACGATGCAGATCATCGACCGGCTGGAGGCGGGTCCGCGGGGGGTGTACTCGGGGGCCATCGGCTACTTCTCGCTGTCCGGCGCCGCGGACCTGAGCATCGTGATCCGTACCGCCACGGTCACCGCCGACCGCGTCCGGTACGGGGTCGGCGGGGCCGTGGTGGCCCTGTCCGATCCGGCCGCCGAGTACGAGGAGACGGCCGTCAAGTCGGCTCCGCTGCTGGCGCTGACGAATACCCGCTTCCCGGAGAGGCGGCGAGCCCGGATCCCGTCCTGACCCCCCAGTCGTGCTGGAGGCGGGTGAGCTCCTCCGTCTCCAGCACGGCGGCGACCTGACGGGCGGGTACGCCGAGCCGCTCCAGGGCCCGGAGGGCGCAGGCGGCCTCCGCGTCGGCGTTGAGCAGGGTGTCACCGGTCAGCTCCGGCTTCCGGGCCGCGGCCTCGAGGGTGTCCACGGACAGGGCGAGCGCGGTGTTCCAGCCCACCAGGGCGCCCACGCCGCCGTCCGCGCCGGTACCCCACAGCAGCCGTGGCTGCGGGGCGCCGTTGGCCCGGAGCACCCGCCACCAGTCCCCGGACAGCCGTTCCTCGCGCAACCGGTACATCGTGCGGGCCACGGCCAGTCCTGCGGCGCCGCGCACCTCGTGCCGGGGGCCGACCCGGAGCTCGTCCAGCCGGGCCTCGACCGCCGCGTCGAACGGGCCCACCGGGAAGGAGGCCACCATCGGGGCGGCGCCCAGCGGCCGGCCGCAGGACAGGGACCGCTCCAGCCCGTCGAGGTAGCCGTCGAGCACCTCGGCGTACCGCTCGGCCGAGAAGACCATCGAGGCGTGCACCCCGATCCCGTCGGCGAGGCAGGCGGACAGCACCCGGGGACCGGCCGGGGTCATGGGGATGCGGACGAGCGCGTTGGGGCGGTCCACCGCCCGGTGCACCGCGCGGGCGGCCTCGCCGAGCGCCTTCGCGTCATGGGCGCGGTGCGGGGGGACGGGCACGGAGACCTGGCCCACCGCACCCTTGCTGATCTCGTACACGGGCAGCAGGAGATCGCAGGCGCGCCGGAGCTGGGCCAGGCTGCTGCCCGCGGGCGCGAGGGCGTTGTGGAAGTGGGCGCCCAGGGTGGGATACCGGGCTCCGGCGTCGAACTCCCCGGGATCCTGTGTGCTCAGCCACGGCGAAACCCCCTCGGACACCAGTTGCTTCAGCAGCGCTCCAGCTCCTTGACTAACCACGAACACGACCTTAGAACGTCATGACATCCGTATGAACTGAACCGTTGTTGGTGTGTCAAGTACCGGACCTTCGAGGTCCCGTGTTCCCTCACGTGTGCGGACCTTAAAGGGTGCGAGGGCCGCCCCGGGCCGACCCCGGGGTACTGCGTCAGGTTTATTCAGGCGTCTTCCTTTCAACCTGACCGAATACGGCCCCACCTGACGTAGTGGCGAATCTCTTGTGGTTCCCCCGAATACCTGTTTCACAGACTTCTGGCTGCATCTGATGTCACGGCAGGTACAGCACTGGGAGGTGCCGCATGCACGGTGTTGCACGCTGGAAATCATTGCCCGCGGGCCAACAGCCCGTTTGGCCGGATGAAGACGCCCTGGTGAACGCCAGGGCCGAACTCGCCGAGTCGCCCGCACTCGTCCGTCCGCAGGACGTCGAAGACCTTCGCGTCCTGCTCGCCGCGGCCGCGCGGGGCGAGGTGCAGGTCATCCAGGGCGGGGACTGCGCGGAGGACCCCGCGGAGTGCACTCCCGGCTATGTGGCGCGCAAGGCGGCGCTCCTCGACGTGCTGGCCGGTGTCATGAAGACGCGCTCGCTCAAGCCCGTCGTCCGGGTCGGCCGGCTGGCCGGCCAGTTCGGCAAGCCCCGCTCCCGGCCGACCGAGACCGTCGGCGGCATCGAGCTGCCGGTCTACCGCGGCCACATGGTCAACAGCCCGGAGCCGGACCCCGAGCTGCGCAGGCCCGACCCGCGGCGCCTGGTCGCCGGCTACCGGGCCGCCGCCGGGGCCATGGGCTGGCTCGGCTGGCACGGCGAGGGGCGCCCCTCCGCGGCCGAGGCCCCGGTGTGGACCAGTCACGAGGCACTGCTGCTGGACTACGAGGGCCCGATGCTGCGCACCCAGCCGGACGGCTCGGTGCTGCTGACCTCGACGCACTGGCCGTGGGTCGGCGAGCGCACCCGCGAGCTGGACGGCGCCCACATCGAGCTCTTCGCGACCATCGCCAACCCGATCGCCACCAAGGTCGGTCCGAAGATGACCCCGGCCGAGCTGGTGGAGCTGTGCGGGAGGCTCGACCCGCAGAAGGAGCCCGGCCGGCTCACGCTGATCTCCCGGATGGGCCAGGGCACGGCCGCCGAGAAACTGCCGGAGCTGGTCCGCGCTGTGCACGACGCCGGGCACCCGGTGCTGTGGCTGTGCGACCCGATGCACGGGAATACCGTCAGCCTGCCCGGCGGCGTCAAGACCCGTTATGTGGAAACGGTCGTACGCGAGGTCGAGGAATTCCAGAAGGCCGTCGTCGACAACGGCGGAGTTGCGGCCGGGCTCCACCTGGAAACGACCCCTGACCTGGTCCACGAATGCGTCTCCGACAAATACCACGTCGACGAACTGGGCGAGAAGTACACCTCGTTCTGCGACCCGCGCCTCAATGTCGACCAGGCCGTCGAGGTCGTCTCGGCCTGGCGCGGCTGAGGCCGAAGAAAAAGAGGGGGTTTCTCCATCATGGAAGGAAAGATCGCTCTGGTCACCGGAGCGGCCGGCGGCATCGGCGAGGCCATTGTCCGCGCCCTGGCCTCCCGGGGCGTCCGGGTGGCCGCGGTCGACCGGGACGCCCACCGCCTGCGCGACGTCGCCAAGTCCGTCGCCGAGGAGGGCGGCCGGGTCGATCCGTTCCCGGCCGACGTCACCTCCAGCGCCGACGTCGAATCGCTGGTCGACGACGTCGAGGCGCTCGTCGGTCCGCTCGACTTCCTCGTCAACGCCGCCGGCGTGCTGCGGCTCGCCGAGGCGCGCACCCTGACCGACCAGGAGTGGAGCACGACGTTCGCGGTCAACACCACGGGCGTCTTCTTCGTCTCCCGGGCCGTCGTCAACCGCATGGTGCCGCGCCGCCGGGGCGCGATCGTCACGATCGCCTCCAACGCCGCCGGCACCGCCCGCACCGAGATGTCCGCGTACGCCGCCTCCAAGGCCGCCGCGACGATGTTCACCAAGTGCCTGGGGCTGGAGGTCGCCAAGTTCGGCATCCGCGCGAACCTCGTGGCACCGGGCTCCACGGACACCCCGATGCTCAACTCCATGTGGCAGGACGAGAGCAGCGCGCGGGCCTCCATCGACGGGGTTCCGGACGCGTACCGCGTCGGGATCCCGCTGGGCAAGCTGGCGCGTCCCGAGGACGTCGCCGAGGCGGTGGTCTTCCTGCTCTCCGACAAGGCCGCCCACATCACGATGCACGACCTCACCGTCGACGGCGGTGCGGCGCTCGGTGCCTAAGAACGAGAGGGAGAAACGCATGGCAGGCATACCTGCGATCAACCCCTATCCGATGCCGTCGGCGGCCGACCTGCCCGCCTCCGGCGTCGACTGGGAGATCGATCCGGACCGCGCCGTCCTGCTGGTGCACGACCTGCAGAAGTACTTCCTGGCCCCCTTCCCCGAGGGCGAGCAGCCCCTCGTGGACCTGTCCCGCAACGCGGGCGCGCTGCGCGTGCGCGCCGCCGAGCTCGGCATCCCGGTCGCGTACACCGCGCAGCCGGGCGGCATGACCCCCGAGGAGCGCGGGCTGCTCCGGGACTTCTGGGGCCCGGGCATGCAGCCCAGCCCGGAGCACCGCCAGGTCGTGGACCCGGTGGCGCCCGCCGCCGGCGACTGGATGCTCACCAAGTGGCGCTACAGCGCCTTCTTCAAGACCGATCTGCTGGAGCGGATGCGCGCACAGGGCCGCGACCAGCTGATCCTGTGCGGTGTGTACGCGCACGTGGGCGTCCTGGTGACCGCGGTGGACGCGTTCACCAACGACATCCAGCCCTTCCTGGTCGCCGACGCCGTCGCCGACTTCAGCTGGGAGGAGCACCGGATGGCGCTCGAGTACGCCGCCGGCCGCTGCGCCCGCCTGACCACCACCAAGGAGCTCCTGACGGCCCTCCCGGACCGGGTGGCCGCCTATGCGGGAGCGGGAGGGGAATCCGCATGACGGGAGACCTGCTGGGCCGGATCCTGACGGGCCGGCCGCCGGCCTTCGCGCTGATCCACCGTCCGGAGACCACCGTCACCGGGCACCTCGACCTCTTCCTCGGCGAGTTCGCCGAGGCGGCCACGCTCGCCGACGTCCCGCTCCGGGACGTCGAGGCGGGCGCCGGCGCCCGCCAGGACGTGCTCACCCTGGTCCCGTACCGGCAGCTCGCCGAGCGGGGCTTCGAGGCGCCCGACGACGGCACCCCGCTGCTCGCCATGGTGATCGAGGAGCAGGCGCAGGTACCGCTCGCCGCCGTCCTGGCGGGGATCCCCGACGCCCCCGTCCACCTCGCCACGGGCGGCGACTTCGACATCGACGACGACACGTACGCCGAAACGGTTCGCCGCGTCATCGCGGACGAGATCGGCACCGGCGCGGGCGCCAACTTCGTGATGAAGCGGTCCTTCGTGGCCGACATCAGCGAGTACTCCACCGGCGCGGCGCTGCGCTTCTTCCGCCGCCTGCTGGAGCGGGAGACCGGCGCGTACTGGACGTTCATCGTGCACACCGGCGAGCGCACCCTCATCGGTGCCTCGCCCGAGCGGCACGTCAGCCTCTCCGGCGGCCGGGCCGTGATGAACCCGATCAGCGGCACGTACCGGTTCCCCGAGTCGGGACCCGAACTGCCCGGCGTCATGGACTTCCTCGCCGACCGCAAGGAGGCCGACGAGCTGTACATGGTCGTCGACGAGGAACTCAAGATGATGGCCCGGATCTGCGCCTCGGGCGGCCGGGTCGTCGGTCCGTACCTCAAGGAGATGGCCCGCCTCGCCCACACCGAGTACTTCATCGAGGGCCGCACCTCCCGCGACCCCCGCGAGATCCTCCACGAGACCCTCTTCGCGCCGACGGTCACCGGGTCCCCGCTGGAGAGCGCGGGCCGGGTCATCAAGAAGTACGAGCCCCAGGGCCGCGGCTACTACAGCGGCGTCCTGGCCCTGATGGGCCAGGACGAGAACAGCGAGCGGACGCTGGACTCGGCGATCCTGATCCGCACCGCCGACATCGACGGCGCCGGCCGGATGCGCATCGGCGTCGGCGCCACCCTCGTGCGCCACTCGGATCCGCTGTCCGAGGTCGCCGAGACCCGCGCGAAGGCGGCCGGCCTGCTCGCGATGTTCGAGCCGGCGGGACCGCGCCGCTTCGGCGACCACCCGGAGGTACGGGCGGCCCTGAGTCGGCGCAATGCGACGATCGCCGGGTTCTGGCTGGACGACGACGCCTCCCGGGCCCGGCCGGTCCCGCTGCTCATGGGCCGCAAGGTGCTGGTGGTCGACGCGGAGGACACCTTCACCGCGATGATCGAACACCAGCTGCGGGCCATGGAGGCCGACGTCACGGTCCGCCGCTTCGACGAGCCGTACAGCTTCTCCCCGTACGACCTGGTCGTGATGGGGCCGGGGCCGGGCGACCCGCGGGAGGTGGACGACCCGAAGATCGCGCACCTGCGGTCCGCGGTGGACACCCTCCTCACGGAGGGGCGGCCGTTCCTCGCGGTCTGCCTCAGCCACCAGGTGCTCAGCACGAAGCTGGGCTTCGCGCTGAAGCGCCGGGAGCAGCCCAACCAGGGCGTGCAGCGGGAGATCGAGCTGTTCGGGCGGCGCGAGCGGGTCGGCTTCTACAACACCTTCGCCGCGCAGAGCGCCTCGGACACCGTCGAGGTGCCCGGGATCGGCATGGTCGAGGTGTGCCGGGAGCCGGGGACCCGGGAGGTGCACGCGCTGCGCGGGCCCGGCTTCCGCTCGATGCAGTTCCACGCCGAGTCGGTGCTCACGGAGGACGGCATCCGCATCGTCGGCGAGGCCCTGTCCGGACTGCTCCAGGAGCAGTCCGTATGAGCATGAAGGCGACGGTGGCCTGGTGGGACCTGAAGGGCTCGGGGCACGGCATCGAGTCGCTCCGGGAGTACCTGCGCGATGAGGCGGTCGACCGGTTCGCCGCGGTCGAGGGACTGCGGCTGAAGTTCTGGATCGCGGACCCGGCGACGGAGCGCTGGGGCGCGGTGCTGCTGTGGGAGTCCGCGGAGGCGGCGGCGCAGCCGCTGGCCCCGCGGGCGGCCGAGCTGATCGGGCGGGCACCGGTGCAGTACACGGTGTTCGACGTGGAGGCGACGGTCGAGGGCGTCCACACGCTGCCCGGGACGGTGTGAGGCACGAGAGCGCGCACGGCCCCTCACGGCCCTCCGGGGGCGTGAGGGGCCGTACGCGTGGGTGTCACGCCCGCTGGTCCGCCCTCTCGGTCATCACCTGGCGCAGGACCTCCGTCATGGCGTCCAGCGTGCCGTGGAAATCGCAGTCCAGGTCCCGCAGATAGGTGTTCTGCGCGAGGATCGCGGCCGCCGGGCGGTCGGTCAGGGTGATGCTGAGGGTGAGCGTGAGCCGGCCGTCCTCGTCCTCTCCGATCTCATTGCGGATCTCGGCGATGTCGGTGTCGTCCAGATGCCGGTAGGTAATGCGCCCGGCGCTCTCCTGCGGAGTGACGCGTTGCAGGAAGGTCAGCCCCCCGCGCCGGATTTCCCGGAGAAATCCATCGGCGTACCGTTCGTTGATCCGGCAATCCGTAATGGCCGGAACATAGCCGGTGGGAAACTCCGCCTTGTGCAGCAGCGCCTGCCAAAGACTCTCCCGCGTAGGGGTCGGACACCCCCCCTGAGCTGCGCCGACGACCGGACGGGTCCACGAAAGCGTCAGCATTGTTCTCTCCTTTCCGCAAGCCAGTCGGCGTGCAGCATCGGTCCGGCGAACAGTGGTGTCAAAGCCGGGCGGAGCATTACGTCACCTGCCCCCGGGACCTGACGGAATGAGAGAAGTCCACTGCCTCACCGGCTGTTCTTTCTTGCAGGGTGACGGTTGGTCGGTGGCGTTCCGCAGAGCGCCTTCCCGTTAAATCCGAAGCGGAGAATCAGGAGAACGCTGATGTCTGAACGGTTCGACGGCCAGGTCGTCCTCGTCACCGGAGGAGGCGAAGGCATCGGCCGGGCAGCGGCGGTTGCCTTCGCCCGGCTCGGCGCACTGGTGGTGGTCTCGGGCCGCCATCCGGAGACGCTCGAAGGAACGGTCAAGCTGATCCGCGACGCGGGAGGGCAGGCCGACAGCGTGGTCGCCGACGTGTCGGACACGACGGCCGGCGCGGACGCCGGCGCCGCGTACGTCGTCGCCGAGACCGTGCGCCGGCACGGCGCCCTGGACGTGGCCTTCAACAACACCACCGAACTGGGCCCGCACCAGTCCGTCGCGGACATCGACGAGACGGTCTGGGCCCACACCCTGACGGCCAACCTCACCGGCGTCTGGCTGTCCATGAAGCACGAGATCGCCCACATGGGGACCGCCGGCGGCGGGGTCATCGTCAACACGGCCAGCAACATCGGCGCGCAGGGCATGCTCCCCGGCCTCGGCGCGTACGCCGCGTCCACGGCCGCCGTCAGCGCCCTGACCCGGACCGCGGCCCGCGAGTACGTCGCCCAGTCGATCCGCATCAACGCCATCAGCCCCTGCCCGCTGGGCCGGGGGGCCAGCGTCGAGGAGATCGCCGACACCGTGGTCTGGCTCTGCTCCGACGCGGCCGCGTACATCGTCGGGCACGACCTCGTGCTCGACCGCAAGACGAGCGAGTAGAGCGGTGGCCCGTCGCATGCAGAGATTCCCCCGTCCCTACGACGATCCGGGCGAGCCGGGCTGGTCCAAGCGGGAGGGCGTCGTCGCCGAAGCCGGCGTCGAGGCCGAGGCCGAGGCCGAGGCCTGCGCCGAGGGCGCCGCGCCCGACGTGGTGCTGATCGCCACCGGCAGCGAGATGGGCATCGCCCTCGACGCCCGCGACATCCTGCACCGCCAGGGCATCGCCGCCCGCGTGGTGCCGATGCCCTGCCCCCAGCCGCCGGACGGCGTTCGGGCCCGGGTGTCCGTGGCGGCCGGCTCCGCGCTCGGCTGCTACGAGCTGCTCGGCGAGGCCGGCGTCCCGGTCCGGCTCGACCAGTGCGGCGCGCGGGGCCCGTACACCGCGCTCCACGGGCAGCACGGCTTCAGCGCCGCCCGGGTCGCCGCCACCGCCCGGGCCGGGCTGGCCCGCGCCGGACACCGGGAGGGCGCGTGAACACGGCCGTGCTGACCGCCCGTGTCCCGGGCTCGAAGAGCATCACCAACCGGGCGCTGCTGCTGGCCGCCGCGGCCGACGGGGTCTCGCTGCTGCGGGCCCCGCTGGTCAGCGCGGACACGGTGGCCTTCCGGGAGGCCCTCGCCGGCCTCGGCGTCCCCGTCGTGGAGGGCGGCGACGGCTGGAAGGTCACCGGCAGCGGGCGCGCCCCGGCCGGCGGCGGCGCGGTGTGGTGCGAGGACGCCGGCACCGCGGCCCGGTTCCTGCCGCCGTTCGCGGCGACCGGCGCCGGCACGTTCACCTTCGACGGCACCGGCCAGCTGCGCGCCCGGCCGCTGCGGCCCCTCGCCGAGGCGCTGGGCCGGCTCGGCGCGGACGCCCGGGTCACCGAGCCCGTCGGCGGACTGCCGCTGACCGTCGCCGCCCGGGGCCTGACCGGCGGCGAGTTGACCGTGGACGCCTCGCTCAGCAGCCAGTACCTCACCGGACTGCTGATGGCGGGACCGCTGATGCGGCAGCCGCTGACCGTACGGGGCGAGGGGCTGGTCAGCCGCCCGTACATCACCATGACCCAGGAGCTGATGCGCCACTTCGGCGCGTACGTCGACGAGTTCGAGGGCGGCGCGATCCAGGTGCTGCCCGGCGGCTACCGGGCCGCCGAGCTCGACATCGAACCCGACGCCTCCACCGCCTCGTACTTCTTCGCGGCGGCCGCCGTCACCGGCACCACCGTCACCGTGCCCGGCCTCGGCCGCGGCAGCGTCCAGGGCGACCTGGGCTTCGTGGAGGTGCTGCGCCGGGCGGGCGCCCGGGTGGAGATCGCCGACGGGGCGACCACCGTCACCGGCACCGGGCGACTGCGCGGCGGGTTCGCCGTCGACATGGGCGACATCTCCGACACCTTCATGACCCTGGCGGCAGTGGCCCCGCTCGCGGACGCGCCGATCACCGTCCACGGCATCGGCCACGCACGGCTCAAGGAGTCCGACCGGATCGCCGCCGTCGAGGAGAACCTGCGGGCCCTCGGGATCCGTACCGAGTCAGGACCGGACCGGCTCACCGTCCACCCGGGCAGCCCCACGGCCGCCCGGATCGCCTGCCGCCGGGACCACCGGATCGCCATGGCGTTCTCGGTACTGGGCCTGCGCGTCCCCGGCATCACGCTCGACGACCCGTCCTGTGTCGGCAAGACCTTCCCCGGCTTCCACGCCGAACTGGGACGGCTCTTCCCGGCCCACCGCTCGGGCACCCAAAGTCACTGACAACGAAAGGGATGTGAGAACCCCCATGGCCGACATACTCATCGCCGGCGGTGGCATCGGTGGCCTCGCCGCGGCGCTCGGACTCGCGAAGCGCGGACACCAGGTCACGGTCCTGGAGCGCAGGGACGTCTTCACGGAGGTCGGTGCAGGCATCCAGCTCGGCCCGAACGCCTTCCACGCGCTCGACCTGCTGGGCGTGGGCCAGGAGGTCCGCGACCGTGCCGTCTTCATCGACGAGCTGCGCTTCATGGACGGCACGACCGGCGAGAAGGTCGCCGCGATGCCGGTCAAGGAGAAGTACCGGGGCCGGTTCGGCAACCCGTACGCCGTCGTCCACCGCGTCGACCTGTACCTGCCGCTGCTGGAGGCCGCCCGCCGCCACCCCGGCATCGAGCTGCTGGGCCGCCACCACGTCGTCGCGTACGAGCAGAAGGCGGGCGCGGTCTCGGCCGTCCTCGCCGACGGCCGGCGCATCACCGGCGACGCGCTGATCGGCGCGGACGGACTGCACTCCGCGATCCGGCAGCAGATGGTCGGCGACGGGTCCCCGCGGGTCTCCGGGCACACCATCTACCGCTCGGTGATCCCGATGGAGGAGGTCCCCGAGGAGCTGCGGTGGAACACCGTCACCCTGTGGGCGGGCCCGAAGTGGCACTTCGTCCACTACCCGATCGCGGGCGGCGAGCACTTCAACCTGGCCGCGACCCGCGACGACGGCGCCACGGAGGCCGTGGCGGGCCTGCCGGCCGCGCACGACCACGTCGTGAACTCCTTCCCCGAACTGTCCGGTGCCGCGCGGCGGCTGCTGGAGCTCGGCCGGGACTGGAAGTCCTGGGTGCTGTGCGACCGCGACCCGGTCGACCGCTGGACCGAAGGCCGGGTGGCGCTGCTGGGCGACGCCGCGCACCCGATGCTCCAGTACGCCGCGCAGGGCGCCTGCCAGGCCGTCGAGGACGCGGTGCTGCTGAGCGGGCTGCTGGACGGCTGCCCGGCCGACTTCGAGCAGCGGCTGGAGAAGTACAACGCGGCGCGGCGCGAGCGGACCGCGCAGGTGCAGCTGGTGGCCCGGGAGATGGGGCGCCGGCTGTACCACGCGGCGGGTGAGGCGCGGGTGGAGCGCAACGCGATGCTGGCCTCCCTGTCGGACGACGACATGTACGACAAGGTGGCCTGGCTGCACGGCGCGTACGACTTCGACCGCCTCACGGCAGGCTCTTGACGTAGGCCTCGATGGCTGCGGTGACGCGGTCGCGGTCGGCGGTGGAGATGTCGGTCCCGGCCGTCTGCTGGAGGAAGTAGTAGACGAGGGAGGCAGTGCAGATGTCTGCCTGCTCCTTGGGGAGCAGGCAGATGAGCCGGCTCGTGATGGGGCGTTCGCCGCGGAAATTCAGGAGGCGAAGGTATCCCTTGACGCCGGTCCCCACGGACTCTCGGATGGTTCCGGCGTAGAGACCGGGGACGCCGGTGGGGATGTTCACCGTCTTTCCCGTGTCCTGTGCCTTGCACGTGCTTTCCGTGGCGTCCGGGTCCCCGTCCAGGTACTTCAGCAACTCGGGCGCGGTCTTGCCGAAGTCGGAGCAGTCCAGGGCCACCCCGGTCACCACGTCTTCCATCAGACCCACCCCGAAACCCTCGAAGTCGAGCGGGGTGTCACCCACGTGTACCTGCCGGTACACCGAGGAGTCGTAGAAGACGAGCGTGCACGTCCTGCCCGCCGGCGCCATCAGATAGGTCTTCGGATCCACCGCGTACACCTGGGCGCCCGTCGGCACGGTGAGCCGGCCCGGCAGACGGACCGAAGTCGGCGGGAGCGCGGGTGCCGGGTCCGGGGTCGGCCCGGTCCGCGAGCAGGCGGTGACGGGGACCTGCTGGGCGGGCACCTCCACCGGCTTCGCCTCGGGCAGCGTGGGGATCACGAGTTTCTCGAGCACGGCGTTCAGCTCGGGGGCGTCCTGCGGGAACTGCGGTACGGCGGCCTTGACCGCCGAGGCGAGCCGGGTCAGGGCCTCCTGCTCCGCGGCCGGCACGCGGTAGCCGACGAACCGGAACTCCAGCTGCAGGCCGAGGGCGTCCATGCGGTCGCGGACCTCTTTGTTCATCGCGGCCGGGTCGCCGCCGCAGCCGTCGGTGCCCTGCGTGGTGACGACGACGATCCGGTTGCGTTTGCTGCCGCGCGGCGGAAAGCGCCCCGAGAAGTCGTCGATCGCGGCCAGGAGCCCGCTGTTCAGCGTCGCCCGGCCGCCCGGGGTCACTGCGTGCGCCGCCGCGCTGATCCGCTGCGCGTTGCCGGTCCCGCTGCCCACCAGCTCCCGGGTGTTGCCCGGTTCTCCGCAGGCGCCGCCGAACCGGCGCAGGGACAGCGCATCGCGGTCCCCGCTGTTCTCGCCCGCGGCGCCGACCGCGTCGGCGAGCGCGCCGAAGTCCCGCCCCGCGGCCGGGGATCCGGGGTCGGAGGTGTCGAGGAGGAACGCGGTGCGGTACTGCGGGGTGGACCGTACGACGTACACGACGGCCGCCCCGACGGCCACCACGGCCACCGTGAGAACCACCAGGACGACCCGTGACCAGCGTCTGCGCGGCCGCGCCGCTGCCGGGGCCGTCACCGGGCCGCCGGGGCCTTGGCGCGCAGGGTGGCGAGTGCCTTGTTCATCGCGTCCGCCTGGGTGTTGTAGTCGGTGGCGGCCTTCTCGAAGGCCTCGTGGCGGGGGCCGAGCGGCGCCTTGGAGCGCGCGGCCTCCAGTAGCCGGTCGGCGGCCTCCAGCACGGTCTTCTGCTGCTCGCGCACCTTTGCCGCCCGGTCGTTGATGTCACGCCCTTCGGGGGTCTTCGTCCGGCCGGCGAGGTCTTCGAACTCGGTGCCGATGTGCGGTTCCCTGGCCCGGTCGAGGTTCTTCCCCGCCTCGTCGAGCCGGCCGTCGGTGATCTCCTGTACGGCGGTGTTGATGCGGGTCACGGCCGGGTTGAGGACGTCCAGGATCTTCGTGGCGTTGCGCAGGAGCGGTTCGGTGTTGGTCGACCATGCCAAGGCCGCGTCGAGGTCGGCCCGGGTGTGCGCGAAGACCGGCTCGGCCGGGTTGGAGCCGGCGGTGGCGATCGACTTCAGGCTCTCGCTCTGGTTCTCGGGGACCTGGTAGCCGATCAGCCGGAACTCGATCTTCAGACCGGCCGCGCGGATCCGGTCCGCGATCTCCCGCCGTACGAAGTCGGTGTCCTCGTCGCACGCGTCCTTTCCGTTCCGGGTGACGACGACGATGCGGTTCACCTGCTTGGCGCGCTGGCCCGCGCCGAACGCGAACGTGCCGGAGAAGTCGTCCACGGCCTGGACGATGCCCCGCAGCAGGGTGGCCCGGCCGCCCACCGGGGCCTGCTGTGCGGCCCGGACGATGTCCTGCCGGTTGTCGGTGCCGAAGTCCACCAGCTGCGCCGTGTTGCCGTCCGCACCGCATTCGCCCCCGAACCGGCGCAGGGCCAGGGCGTCGGAGTCGCCCGCGTTGCCCACCACGGTCCTGAGGGAGGCGGCCACGGCGTCCGCGTCCCCGGAATCCGCGACGGCGGTCGTGTCCATGAGGAACTGCGTCTTGTAGGTCGGCGCGTAGGCCGGCAGCACCCAGCGCACCACCGCCCACGACCCGCCGCCGAGCAGCGCCAGGACCACGAGGACGAGGAACGTGTTCCGGATGGCGCGCGGGATGCGGATGCTGAGGATGCGCAGGTCGCGGCCGGCCTGGTAGACCCGGGCGTCGCCCGAGGCGGTGGCCTCCTGCCGCACGCCTGCCCGTTGCGCCTTGGCGTCGTCGTCCGTGCCGCCGGAGTCCGCCGAGGGAGATCCCGTCATGCCGACCATCGTCAGCCACAACACATGATCACTTTAAGTGGCCGGACGGATTGTTTTCGTCACCGCCGCCCCCGCTGCCGCCGCACCGCCGGCCAGGGGCGGTGCGGCGGCGCCGTCCGGGCCGGGTCAGACCTTGAGGACGATCTTGCCCGTGGTGTGGCGGGACTCGCCGAGCTCGTGGGCCTTGCGCACGTCCTGGAGGGGGAAGGTCTCCGCGATCAGGGGGCGCAGCCGGCCCGTGTCCACGAGGGTGGCCAGTTCCTGCAGGACCATGTGGTCGGGGGCCACGTTGACCGTGATGGCGCGGACGCCCGCCGCGGTCGCCTTCGCGGTGATCTCCTCGATCCCGAGGGGGTTCGTCACGCCGATGTAGAGCCCGCCGGGGCGCAGGGTGCGCAGGGAGCGGTCCTCGTACTCGCCGCCGACCAGGTCGAGTACGACGTCCACGTCCTGGACGGCCTCGGTGAAGTCCTGCGCCGTGTAGTCGATCAGCTCGTCGGCGCCCAGCTCGCGCAGCAGCTCGTGCTTGGCCGCGCTGGCCGTGCCGATGACGTACGCACCGCGGGACTTGGCGATCTGGACGGCCAGGTGGCCGACGCCGCCGGCCGCCGCGTGGATCAGCACCCGCTGGCCCGCCTGCAGGTCCGCGCCGTCGACCAGGGCCTGCCAGGCGGTCGAGCCGGCGAGCGGCAGGGCGGCCGAGGAGACGTGGTCGAGGCTGCCCGGCTTGCGCGCGAAGTGGCGTGCGGGCGCGGCGACGTACTCCGAGTACCCGGCGGCCTCGTCGGGGAAGGAGGGGAGGCCGAAGACCTCGTCGCCGACCTTGAACCGGTTCTCGCCCGCCGCGACCGCCACGACGGTGCCGGAGACGTCCCAGCCGACGCCGAAGGGCGGGGTCATCCACAATCCGAATGCACGGATCTTCCAGTCGATCGGATTGACGCCGGCGGCGTGGGTCTTTACCAGAATTCCCGCAGGGCCGGGAATGGGGAGAGGGGAATCCGTCAGGTTCAGTACTTCGGTGCCGCCCAGGACGTCCTGGCGGACCGTGCGCATCGTTTCTGTCATGCATTCAATGATCGCAACTGGCAAAGCCGAATCCCCGTCGATATTCGGCCATTCACGACCTGACAGACCGGCCCGTAATGGTTTTTGCGCCGAAGGCGCCTGCTCAATGCTGGGGTATATGACTCAGCTGCGATCACTTGGTTCGGCCGGCCCTGAGGTTTCCGCTCTCGGCCTCGGCCTGATGTCCATGTCCGACTTCTACGGCCCTGCCGACCGGGCCGAGGGAGTCGCCACCGCGCACGCCGCCATCGACGCCGGGATCACCCTCCTCGACACCGGCGACTTCTACGGCAGCGGCCACAACGAGCTCCTCCTGCGCGAGGTGCTGCAGAGCCACGACCGCGAGCAGCTCACCCTCAGCGTCAAGTTCGGCGTCCTGCGCGACCCGTCCGGCGGCATCCTCGGCGTCGACTGCCGTCCCGAGGCCGTGAAGAACTCCCTCGCGCAGACCCTGCAGCGGCTCGGCACGGACTACGTGGACGTCTACCGCCCGGCGCGCCTCGACCCGGCGGTGCCGATCGAGGAGACCATCGGCGCCATCAAGGAGATGGTGGAGGCCGGCCACGTCCGGCACATCGGCCTGTCCGAGATCGGCGCGGAGACCCTGCGCCGGGCCTCCGCCGTGCACCCCATCTCTGACCTCCAGATCGAGTACTCGCTGCTCTCACGCTCCATCGAGGACGAGATCCTGCCGACCGCGCGCGAGCTCGGCACCGCGATCACCGCGTACGGGGTGCTCGCCCGCGGTCTGCTGTCCGGCCGCTGGAACCACCAGCGCGCCGCGGCCTCCGACGACGGCCGCAGCAACTTCCCGCGCTTCAGCGGCGAGAACCTCGACCGCAACCTGCAGCTGGTCGCGGCCCTGGGCAAGGTGGCCGAGGCGAAGGGCGTCACCACCTCGCAGCTGGCGATCGGCTGGGCCATGGCACAGGGCGTCGACATCGTCCCCGTCGTCGGTTCGCGCCGCCGCGACCAGCTCACCGAGGCGCTCGGCGCGCTCTCCCTCGAGCTGACCGCCGAGGACGTCGCCGAGATCGAGCGGGCCGTCCCCGCCGAGGACGTCGCCGGGACGCGCTTCGACGCCGAGGGCATGGCCATGCTCGACAGCGAGAAGAAGGGCTGAGCATGAGGCCGTTCTGCAGCGCCGCCCAGTGGCAGGCCGAACTCCTCGACGTCGAGGCGTACCTCGACCGCCTGGGCATCAGCGGGCCGCTGGAGCCGGATGCGCAGACCCTGCGCCGGCTGCACCGGGCGCACGCCCTGACCATCCCGTTCGAGAACCTCGACATCCTGCTGGGGCGGGGCATCGACCTCGACGTGGACGTCATGCAGTCCAAGCTCCTGCGCAGCCGGCGCGGCGGGTACTGCTACGAGCACAACATGCTCTTCGCGGTGCTGCTGGAGCGGCTCGGGTACGAGGTCACGCGGCTGTACGCGCGCCCGCTCCTGGACGCGCCCAAGCCGCTGCCCCGGACCCACCTGATGCTGAGCGTGGCCGTGGGCGACGAGACGTACCTCGCCGACGTGGGCTTCGGCGACGAGGGCCCGCTGGAGCCGATCCTCGTCTCCGACGGGATCGTCTCCGACCAGGGCGGCTGGGTGTACCGGCTGGCCCGCGAGGAGGGCACCGACAAGGAGTGGGTGCTCTCGCTGAAGCGGGAGGACGGCTGGTTCCCCCTGTACTGGTACGCCACCGAGGCGCACCACCACATCGACTGCGTGGTGGCGAACTACTTCATCTCCACGCACTCGAGCTCGCCGTTCACCGGCCGCGTCTTCCTGGAGCGGATCGCGGAGGACTGGCGGCTGAACCTCAACCACCGCAAGCTCACCCTCACCCGGGCCGACGGCAGCGTCGAGGTCCGGCACGTGGCGGACGGGGAGGTGCGCGAACTGCTGGCCAAGCAGTTCGGGATCGAGCTGACCGAGGAGGAGGCCGCGGTGGTCGTCGCCGCCCTGCCGGCCCCCGAGTCTTCCTGAGCCCCTGTACGGACCCTGCGGGGCCCGTGGCGCGCACCCCGGCCGTGCGCACCGCGGGCCCCGTTCCGTTGCCCGGGCAGGCGCCCGTACGCGACAAAGCCGTACGGGCCCGGCGGGGGGAGCCGGGCCCGTACGGCGGACGCCTGAGGGGGGCGCCGAGGGGGGTGGAACACGGTGCAAGGGGGGTGTGCGGGGGATGTGCGGGGTCAGCGGGGCTGGACGGCGATGCGGGTGGCCTTGCCGGTGGAGGCGCCGCTGGTGACGAACGAGCCGTCCAGGTTGTTGATCGTGAAGGCGAAGTCGAAGTTCGCGGTGTTCTTGCCCGTCACCGAGATGTTGGCCTTGAAGGTGATGGTGGAGGCGGCCTTGCCGTCCGCGCCGATCAGGAAGGCGACGTCGGTGTCGGAGTAGGTGCCGCAACCGGTCTGGCGCCACTCGCCGTGCGAGGCGGTCGTGGTGTTGTTCGGCGAGGTGAAGTTGACGACGCCGGAGGTGGCGGTGGCGCTGCCGTAGTAGCTGCCGAGGAAGATCTCGTGGGTGTTGTCGTCGACGACCTTCCAGCTGCCCGGCAGGGTGTAGCAGCCGCTGCCGCCCTCGACCGCGGCGTTCGCGGAGCCCGTGACGGCCGTCGCGGTGGCGAGCGCGGCGACGCCCGCGAAAACGGCGACCTTGATACGGGTGCTCTTGCGCATGTGATTGTCTCCCATGGAATGGATGAGTATTCCTGCAATTCCTATGATGGCCCGCCGAATTCCTGGGAGGTATGGACCAGCTGCCGATCCGTCAGGTCGACGCAAAAGCCCCTGCGCCGCACGCGAAAACGTGCGGCGCAGGGGTCTGATAACGGAAAAGGGGAAATCAGTCGATCTGCATGACGATGCGGACGGCCGGGTCGACGTCCGGCTGCCGGGGCATGGTGGCCGGGTCGACGACCAGGCCGAAGTCCTCCTCGTACACGGCGCGCAGGGCGGCGTCGTCCGCCAGCTCCACCCTCACGGTGCCGTTCTCGTCCGTACGCGTCAGCTCGCGGCCGTTGACGGTGACCCGGCCGGCCTCGTTCTGGATCGAGCAGATGAGGTTGTGCAGGAACACCGAATCGGGCGCCGTGCGGTACCACCACAGGGTCGGGTAGAAGTCCTCGATCCGCACCGGGCGCTCGTCGAGCCGGTACTGGATCTCCCCGTTCAAGTGGACCTGGAGGAAGCCCTCCTCGGGCCGGGTCACCTGGTAATCGCCGTGCGGGTCCTTCTGGACCTCCGCCGAGGCGGCGTCCAGCGGGAACCTGCTGTTCTTGCCGAAGCCCACGTCGATCAGCCAGTCCCGGTCCTCCAGGCGCACGCGCAGCGCCAGGTGGCACAGCGGGGCGCCGAACTCCCCGCCGAGGAAGACCTGGCCGGCGAGGATCTCCACGGAGAAGCCGAGCGCCTCCAGGAGGTGCCCGAAGGCCGGGTTCAGCTCGTAGCAGCCGCCGCCGCGGCGGCGGGTGACGATCTTCTCGTACAGGAACTCCCGCTCGAGGCTGAGCTCGGCGCCTTCGACGTGGTAGTCGATGTTCTCGAAGGGCACCGACAGCACGTGGCGCTCCTGGAGGTGCCGCAGGGCGTGGATGTCGGCCTTCTCCGGCCGTCGGGCGCCGATGCGCTCCAGGTACGCGTCCACCATCGCATCGCTGAGCATGGTCTTCGTCCTTTCCTCGGTCATCGGGACCAGCCGGTCGGCGGGATGTTGTGGTTCACGCGGAACACGTTCTGCGGGTCGTACGCGTCCTTGACCGCGACGAGCCGGGCGTACGTCGCCTCGTCGTACGCCGAGCGCAGGTGCTCGGGCGTACTCTCCAGGGCGCTGATGAAGCTCAGGAACGGGCCGCCGATGCGCCAGGGCTCCATCGTCTCGATCAGCCGCTCCTGGAACTCCCGTACGTCCTGGATGTGTTCGGGCCAGACGGGGGCGCCCGCGAACAGCGTGTACGCGGTCTCGCGGTGCGGCAGCGCGTTGGGGTGCTCGGGCTGCCGGCCCAGGGCCCCGCCGAGGTGGCGCAGTTCGATGCCGGGGCGGACCGCGTCCACCCCCTCCTTGATCAGCGGCAGCAGGGTGTCGACCGCCGCGTCGTCGAGCTCCCGGATCCGGGTGGAGCGTTCGTAGTAGACGAACGGGACGGTCGGGTCCATGTTGATCTCGGCGACCCGGGTGTACGGCATGTCCGCGACGGTGTCGAGGACGGCCGGCGCGATCTCCCGCAGCGGGCGCACCAGTTCCTCGCCCTCCGCGACGGGCCCGTTGTAGGCGATCCGGATGTGCGCGAGGAAGCGGCCGCGGACCGGCTCGGGGAGTACGTCGATGTCGGGGAAGCGCATCACGGCGATCGAGGACTGCATCGCGTCGGGGACGGTGCGCGTCCAGTCGCGCCAGGTGCGCAGGATCTCGTCGATGTGCTCGCCGGGGAGGAACAGTCCGCCGCCGTAGAGCCGGGCGACGGGGAAGAGGCCGATCTCGATGGAGGTGACCACGCCGAAGTTGCCCTTGCCGCCGCGCAGCGCCCAGAACAGGTCCGGGTGCTCCTCGGGGGACACGAACCGCAGCTCGCCGTCCGCGGTGACCAGGTCGATGTTCTTCACGTGGTCGGCGGAGTAGCCGTACGAGCGGCCGAGCGGGCCGAGGCCGCCGCCGAGCGTGTACGAGACGACGCCGACGCCCGGGGAGGCGCCGTTGAGCGGGGCCAGGCCGAAGGCGGCGGCCTCCTCGATGACCCGGCTCCACTGGACGCCGGGCTCGATGCGGGCGGTGCGGGTGCGCGGGTCGATCCGTACGCCGTCCAGGTTGCGGGTGTTGATCAGCAGGGCGCCGTCGGCGGGCAGCGCGACGCCGTGCCCGGTGGCCTGGACCGCGACCGCGATGCCGTGGCGCGCGGCGAAGCGCACCGAGGCGAGGATGTCGGCGGTGCCGTCGGCGAGGACCACTGCGGCGGGCCGGGCGTCCGGCAGGATCCGGTTGAAGCCGAGCGCCTCGTCCTGGTACGCGTCGGTGCCGGGCAGCAGCAGCGGCCCGCGCAGCTCGGACGCGAGGGCGGCGAGGTCGTCGGTGGTCACGGCGGTGGTGGTCACTGAGGTCGTTCCTTTCGCGGGCGGGGTGCTCACTCGGCGGCCTTGCCGGCGGTGCGCAGGCTCGGGAGGGTGAGCGCGGTGAGCAGCACCACGACGCCGCCCAGCCAGGCCACGGTGATCAGCTCTACCTGGTCGACGATCAGACCGCCGACGAGCGCGCCGAGCGCGATGGCCAGGTTGAAGACCGACACCCACAGGGCCGAGGCGGCCTCCATGGCGTCGGGCGCGGACTTGAGCATCCAGGTCTGCAGGCTGACGGAGACCCCGCCGAAGGCCAGGCCCCACAGGACCAGCAGGGCGATGCCGCCGCCCTGGCTCTTGCCGAGCAGCGGGAAGAGGAGCATCGCGGCGGCCAGCGCGACGATGATGACGGCCATCGTGCGGCCCAGGTTCTTCGCGACGGCCGCGCCGGCGACGAAGTTGCCGATGATGCCGGCGACGCCGAAGCCCAGGAGCAGGACGCTGATCAGGTCCTCGTCGATGCCGGAGACCTGCTGGAGCATCGGGCTGACGTACGTGTACGCGGCGAGGTGCCCGGTGACGATGAGGGCGGTGGCGATGATGCCCGAGCGGACGCCGCGGTTGGCGAACTGGCCGATCAGCTCGCCCACGCTGACGGGCTTGGTGGCGGGCAGCGAGGGCAGCAGGACCAGCAGGGCGACGAGCACCACGAAGGCGAGGACGCCGAGCGTGGCGAACGCGGTGCGCCAGCCGGCGAGACCGCCGATCAGGGTGCCGGTCGGCACGCCGAGGACGTTGGCGGCGGCGACGCCGCCGAAGATGAGCGCGGTGGCCCGGGGGATCGCCGCCGGCTGCACCAGCCGGAAGGCGAGACCGCCGGCGACGGCCCAGAAACCGCCGATCGTGATGCCGACGAGGACGCGCGAGGCGAGCAGGATCCCGAAGTTGGGCGCGAGGACGGTGACCAGGTTGGCGGCCGCCATCACGGTCATCAGGCCGACGAGCAGGAAGCGGCGGTCCATGCGGCCGACGATCACCGGGATCAGCGGCGCGGACAGCGCGGCGACGAGGCCGGGCACGGTCACCATGAGGCCGGCCGTGCCCTCGGAGACGTGCAGGGCGCCGCCGACCGAGGTGAGCAGGCCGATGGGCAGCTGCTCGGCGGTGACGAGGGTGAAGATGCCGACGGCGACGGAGACGACGGCCAGCCAGCTCTTCAGGGAGGTGGGTTCCGGCGCCTGCGCCGGTGCGGCGGTCTCGGCGGGTGTTTCGAGTGTTGCCATGACAAGAACCTCATTTTTCGTGTCTCTGGGGGCGGGGGCCGCGCCGCCGGATGCCGGCAGGTCGGCCTCGGGGCAGGTCAGGTGCGCGGGACCCAGCCGGACTCGTCCCAGAAGCGCAGCTGCCGCAGCTTCGACGTGGTGGCGATCTCCGCGACCTGCTCACCGCCGAGGACCAGCGTGCTGGGCTGCTCGGGATCGAAGACCGGCCATGCGGGGCTGCCGGGGCCGGTGGGCACGCCGTCGCGGGCGAACGCGGCCACCAGGTCCATGAAGGTCTCGGAGACGGCGCGCTCGTGCGGTCCGTCGTGGAACAGCGGCATGGTCTCCGGCACCGGATAGGTGGCGGAGACGGCCGCCGGGTCGCCGTACGTGCCGAACAGGAACGGCGAGGTCGCCTCGTGCGGGGTGCCGCGGTGCGGCGGCCGTACGGGGTGGGCGAACTCCATGACGTACTGCGGCGACCGGCCGTGCCGGGCGTGCCGCTCGGACAGCCGCATGATCTGGTAGCGGAACAGCGCGTCGCCCCAGATCTCCGTCCACAGCGACAGCGGGTCCAGCGGGAGCCCGTCGGCCTCGGCGGCCTCGCGGTAGGCGGCTATGCAGGCGTCGGCCAGCTCGTACGGGGCCTTGTCCATCCCCTTCTCCAGAACGCCGCGCACGGCTTCGCGGAGCTCGGCCGCGTCGGCGGGCGGCGGGGTGGGCGTGGGCTGCGGGGGGCAGGGGCCGGTGTAGAACGAGCCCTCGGTCCGGGCGTGGACCGCCAGGACCGGCACGTCGGGGGTGGGCAGCTCGTAGTCGAAGGCGCTCATCCAGCGGCCGTCGACGACCGGGCCGCGGAACTCGCGGCCGCTGCCGACCTCGCGCTCGCCGGGCAGCCCGCCGAACACCTCCTCCCAGGCGCCCATCAGGGCGGCCGCGGGGACCTCCCGCAGGCCCGGCACCGTCGTGCCGAGCCGGCGCGCGACCGCCTCGTACGCCCGGCGGGAGTCGGCGGGGGACAGCGAGGTGGACGGCTCCCACACGTGGCAGGCGCTGATCGGGACGATGCGGCGGATGATGCCGCGCAGCTCCGGCAGGAGCGCGAGCTGCCAGGTGCTCGCCCCGCCGGCGGAGGTGCCGGCGACGGTGATGTTGGAGGGGTCGCCGCCGAAGGCCGCCGCGTTCTCGTGGACCCAGCGCAGCAGCGCCACCTGGTCCTGCAGGCCCCAGTTGGCGAAGTCGCCGGTGTCCGGGTCGGTGAACTCCTCGTGCAGGCCGAAGCCGAGCGCGCCGAGGCGGTAGTTGAAGGTGACGACGACGAGGTCGCCGCGGTCGGCCAGGCGGGCGCCGTCGTAGACGGGCAGGCTCCCGCCGCCGACCATCCAGCCACCGCCGTGGATGTAGACCAGCACGGGTCTGGCGCCCTCGGCGTCGGCGTCCTCTGCGGAGGCGGTGGCGCCGCCCGGGGCAACCGCCGGGGGCGCGGCCGGCGTCCAGACGTTGGCGTACAGGGAGTCCTCGGCGCTGCCGGGGATGATCGGCTGGAGCGACTCGGGGGCGAACGCCGTGGCGTCGCGCACCCCGCTCCACGGGACGGCCGGCCGCGGCGAGGCGAAACGCAGGCCACCGACCGGCGGCGCGGCGTACGGGATGCCGCGGAAGACGGACAGCCGTCCGCAGCGCTCCCCGGCGATCATGCCGGCGCTGGTGTGCGCGAGCACGGATCCGGCTTCGGCATCGTTTTCTGGCGAAGGGCGGTGGGCGGCTGAGGTGGCCATTGCCGTGGGTTCTCCATCGTCATCGGCGGGCGGTCAGTCACGCCGACTCCACGGTGCCCATTCGAACCGAATGTGCCGCGTCGGATGACTCCGGACCATCCGATGCTGGTAACCGCGCGAGAACCCCGCAACAAGCGGAACGGCACTGTGTCAGGTACCGGGTTGTCCGTCAGATCGATTCGGCAACGACGGGTGGCCGTGTATTTTCATTCGGCGTACGCTGCCGGGTTCGAATCGTCAAGGAGAATGCGATGCTGGACGACGCAGGAGTGGCCGAATACCTCGGGCGGATCGGCGCGAAAAGGCCGGAGAAAGCCGATCTCGAGGGGCTGCGCCACCTTCAGGAGCGGCATGTCCTCTCGGTGCCCTTCGAAAACATCGACTACCACCTCGACCGCGAGATCCACCTCGGCGAGCAGGTCGTCGACAAGATCGTGCGGCAGCGCCGCGGCGGCGGCTGCTACGAGGTGAACACGGCCTTCGCGGTCCTGCTCGACGCCCTCGGGTACCAGGTCGAGGTCCTGCCGGGCCGGGTCTACCGGCCGGACGGGCTGGGGCCGGCGATGTGCCATCTCGCGCTGCGGGTGACCCTGGACGAGCCCTGGCTGGTCGACGCCGGGTTCGGCCGCAACAGCCGCCACCCGCTCCGCTTCGCCACCACTGACGTGCAGCGGGACCCGAACGGGGAGTACCGGGTCGCGCCCGCCGGGGCCGGCGGCTTCGACGTCTCCCTGGAGGGCAACCCGCTCTACCGGATCGACGACCGCCCCTGCCGCCTCGAGGACTTCGGGCCCACCCTGTGGTGGTGGCGCACCAGCCCCGACTCGCCGTTCCTCCAGGAGCTGTTCTGCTCGCTGCCGCTCGTGGACGGCCGGGTCACGCTCAAGGGGAAGCGCCTGGTCAGGGTCGAGGGCGGGGAGCGCACGACCGAGCAGCTGGAGGGCGACGAGCAGATCCTGGCCGCCTACCGCACCCACTTCGGAATGCTGCTCGACGAACTCCCGAAGTCGGTGGCGTGAACCGGACCGTCGGGATCCAGCTGACCTGACACAGACAGTTGACGGACTCATCCGAATGCCGTGGACCGGCTGCCGCGGCGGGGAGCACGATGCGAAGAGTACGGCGTTACTCCGTATCCGGAAGGAGCATTGTGTCCATCGTTGATCCCTTGCTGGAATTTCCACTCGACACCCAGCCGGACCCCGACGAATTCCTGCGCGCCGCCCTGCGGTGGCATTTCTCCCCGGAAACGGGTTCGCCGTTCTGGCTGGAACGCGCAGGAACTCTCGGATTCGATCCGCTGACCGACATCGGCGGATTCGCCGACCTCGGCAAGTTCCCCAACCTCGCCAACGAACTGCGCCACGTACGGGCCGAGGACCTGATACCCCGCGGTTACGGCGAGAAGCCCGAGGTCGTGGGCGTCTACGAGAGCGGCGGCACCACCGGCGCCCCCAAGCGCATCGTCCTGCTCCGCGAGTGGCTGGACCGGCTGCTCGCCTGGAGCAGCGCCCAGCTGGACCGCCACGGCGTCCCCCAGGACGTGAACTGGCTGGTCGTGGCCCCGACCGGGCCCCACATGGTCGGTGACGTGATCAAGCGGCAGACCGCCTTCCGCGGCGGCCTCGCCTTCACGGTCGACCTCGACCCGCGCTGGGTCAAGAAGCTGATATCCGACGGCAAGGGCGCCGAGGCGGGCGCGTACGCCGAGCACATCGTCGACCAGGTCGCGTTCCTGCTGCAGACCCAGGACATCGGCGTCCTGATGTGCACGCCCCCGGTCCTGGAGCGCCTCGCCCGCCGAGACGACCTGGCCAAGCTGATCGACGAGAAGGTCAAGGCGATCAACTGGGTCGGCACCCAGATGGACGCCGACACCCGCTACCTGTACCGCACCGAGGTCTTCCCCAAGGCCCACCTGTACAGCGGCTACGGCTCGACGATGATCCTCGGCAACGCCAGCGAGCGCCCGGGCCTTTCCGACGACGACCCGTGCATCTACGACCCGTTCTCCCCCCACATGATCTTCGACGTGGTCGACCCCGAGACCCGCGCGACCGTCCCGTACGGCGAGCGCGGCCAGGTCGTCATGCACCACATCAGCAAGAGCCTGTTCATGCCGAACAACCTCGAGCGCGACTACGCGACCCGCGTGCCCGGCCCCGAGGGCATCTGGCAGCTCGGGGACTCCGTGGCGGACATCGCGCCGGTCCAGGAGTTCGACAACGAGACCGTCATCGAAGGGGTCTATTAATGAGCGCCGGGAGCGCCGGTCCGATCACGCTGGACGCGCTCGGGCCCGCCGGACCCTTCCGCGCCCGCAAGCGCATGACCGTCACCGATGTGACGGGGGCTCCGGTCGCCGAACTCAGCCTGGTCCCGAAGCTGTTCGTGACCCGTGCGATGGACGCCCTGCGCAAGGCCGACTCGCTGCCGGCCGACGAGCGGACGGCGGCGCTGGCCCGCGCCGGCAAGATCTTCGCCGAGGAGACGATCGACGGGCTGTCGTTCGCCGAGTACGAGCACACGGTCGCCCGGGTCTCCGGCGTGCCCATCGGCGTCGTGCAGGCCGCGACCGCCGCCATCATCGAGGCGACCGAGCAGTCCCGGTTCGCCGCGTACCAGGCCCGGCCCACCGGCGCGGTGGACGACTGGCGCGCCGGGGAGACCCGTACGGGCAGCGCCGTGTGGACCCGGCGCGGCGACGTGTTCGCCGTGCACGCCGCCGGCAACCACCCCGGCCCGCACTCGCTGTGGGTCGAGGCCCTCGCCCTCGGCTACCGCGTGGCCGTACGGCCCTCGCGCCGCGAGCCGTTCACCCCGCACCGGCTGATCTCGGCGCTGCGGGCCGCGGGCTTCGGCAACGACCAGGTCGTGCTGCTGCCCACGGACTACGAGGCGGCGGACGAGATCCTGCGCAGCGCCGACTACGGCCTCGTGTACGGCGGCGACGACGTCGTGCGCAAGTACGCGGGCACCAACGTGCTGCCGCAGGGCCCCGGCCGCTCCAAGATGCTGGTCCCGGCCGGTGTCGACTGGCGCGACCACCTCGACACCATCGTGGACTCCATCAGCCACCAGGGCGGTGTGGCCTGCATCAACGCCACCACCGTGCTGGTCGACGGCGACCCGGCGCCGCTCGCTCAGGCCATCGCCGAGCGCCTCGCCACGATCCCCAGCCTGCCCCCGGAGGACGCGAAGGCCGTCCTCGCGGTGCAGCCGGTGGAGGGGGCGCGCGCCATCGAGAAGTTCCTGCTCGCCAAGGCGGCCGGGACCACCGCGCACCTCGGCGGCGACGGCATCGTGGAGGAGCTCGGCGACGGAAGCGCCGTACTGCGCCCGGCCGTGCACCAGCTGGAGCGGCCGGACGCCGAGCAGGCCGGCATCGAACTGCCCTTCCCCTGCGTGTGGGTGGCCCCGTGGTCGCCCGCCGACGGGATCGGGCCGCTGCGCAACTCGCTGGTGCTGACCGCGTTCACCGAGGACGAGGCGCTGATCGACGCGCTGCTCCAGGAGCCCACCATCAGCAACGTCTACCTGGGCGACCACCCGACGTACTGGATCCGGCCGGGCGTTCCGCACGACGGCTACCTCGGCGAGTTCCTGATGCGGACCAAGACCGTCATCCGCGACTGACGCACCTGACGGGTCCGGGCCTCGGCCCGGACCCGTTCACGCACGGCACACCGCCGCGCAGGTACAGGTCTCCCGCCTTCCCTCTCTTCCCGTCACCCAGCCATCCCGTCACCCACGAAGGAGCGTATTTGTCATGTCCATGAATGGAACGGTCGGTTCCAGACCTGTGAGACCGCCACGGCTCCCCTCGCTGACCGGACTCCGCTTCCCCGCGGCCCTCCTGGTCTTCTTCTTCCACGCCTCCCTCGGGGTGCCGTGGATCCGGCTCTTCGAGGACGACGCGGCGAACGACGCCTTCGCCAAGTACGCCTCGCAGGCCGGAGCGCTCGGCGTCACCTTCTTCTTCGTGCTCAGCGGCTTCGTCCTGACCTGGTCGGCCCGCGACCGGGACACGATGCGGGCCTTCTGGCGCCGCCGCTTCGTCAAGATCTACCCGAACTACGTGATCACCTGGGCGCTCGCGCTGCTCACGTTCGCGGCGGTCATGACGAAGCCCTGGCAGGCCGTGGTCAACCTGCTCATGGTGCAGGTGTGGGTGCCGGACTTCGCCACCAACTTCAGCGTGGACCCGCCCAGCTGGTCGCTCGGCGCCGAGGCGATCTTCTACCTCGCCTTCCCGCTGCTGTTCCTGCTGATCAGGAAGATCGACCCCGCGCGCCTGAAGTGGTGGATAGCCGGCGTCGTCGCCGCCATCTGCCTCACCCCGACGCTGACCTACGCGGTCATCCCGGGCGGCGGCATGCAGATGCCCGGCGCCGACGGCACCTCGACCGTGCAGTACTGGTTCGCGTACGTCCTGCCGCCCGTCCGGCTGCTCGACTTCGCCCTCGGCATCCTGGTCGCCCGCGCCGTGATGGCGGGCCGCTGGCACAACATCGGCACGACCTGGTCGGCGCTGCTGCTGGCCGTGAGCTACGCGGTCGCCATGAACGTGGAGCACCTGTACGCGCAGCGCTCGGTCACCCTCGTCCCGATCGTGCTGCTGATCGCGGCCGTCGCCACGCGCGACGCGGAGAACAAGCCGACGCCGTTCAACAACCGGTTCATGATCTGGCTCGGCGAGATCTCCTTCGCCTTCTACCTGCTCCACTACATCGTCCTCGCGTACTCCCGGGAACTGCTCGGCGACCAGCTCTACTCGACGCCCGTCGGCATCGCCCTGATCGCCGCCCAGATCGTCGCCGCGGTGCTGCTGTCCTGGGCGCTGTACGCCTGGGTGGAGGCGCCGATCACGCGCCGCTTCTCCAGTTCCCGGAAGGCGAAGGCGGCGAAGGCCGCGGCGGCCGAGGCCGCCGTCCGGGACACCGGCCCGTCGGACTCCGAGGGTCGCACCCTCGAGACGGTCTGACCTCTGGCCGTCGTGCCCCCGACCTCCGACCGCCTGACCGCCTGACCGCGGTTCCGCTCCACCGCACGGCCGCGCCGTCCCCACCGGCGCCCCCACCGGCCGTGCCCTGCGCCGCCCTTCGGGTCCCCGGGCCCCGAAGGGCGGCGTCCTGCGTACGGGGTCCCGCCGTCCTCAGGCGGCCCCGGCCAGCAGCCGGTGGCCGGCCGCGGGCAGGCCCAGGCCCACGTACGGGCGCAGCTCGCCGTACGCGCGGGCGTCACCGACGAGGATGCCTCCGAGCAGGGTCCGGCAGTCCGCGTCCAGCACGAGCTTCGCGTACGTACCCGCCGCCTCGTCCAGCCGGCTCAGCTCCACCGCGCCCTCGGCGGCCGCATGGGCGTCGCCGAAGCTCGCCACGTCCACGCCGAGCAGCTTCAGCCGGGTGGACAGGTCCGCCTCGCCGAACGGCTCCCCGCCCAGGCCCAGCAGCTGCCGGGCGACGGAGGCCGCCATCCGGTAGCCCGGTGCGGCCAGCCCGTGGCAGCGGCCCGACACGGCCGCGCACTCGCCGATCGCCCAGATCCGCTCGTCCCGCGTCCGGCACAGCTCGTCGACCAGGAACCCGCCGCGCTCGCCCGTGGCCAGACCCGCCGGGCCCGCGAGCTCGTCCCGCGGCCGCACCCCCGCCGAGAACACCACGACGTCCGCCTCGAGGGAGCTTCCGTCGGCCAGCACCACCGAGGCCACCCGGCCGACCGGGCCCGCCTCGAGCGCCGCCGTCGCCACACCGCAGTGGATCCGCAGCCCGCGCTGCGCCACGCGCCGCCCGAGGACACCGCCGCCTGCCGCGTCCACCTGCAACGGCATCAGCCGCGGGGCGAGTTCCACCACGTGCGGCTCCATGCCGAGCAGCCGCAGCGCGTTCGCGGCCTCCAGGCCGAGCAGCCCGCCGCCGATCACCAGGCCGGGGCGGCCCGGTACGGCGGCGGCGCGGATCGCGTCGAGGTCGCCGAGCGAGCGGTAGCCGAAGCACCCGGGCAGGTCGCGGCCCGGCACGGGCGGCACGAACGGCCGCGAGCCGGTGGCCAGGACGAGCGCGTCGTACGGGACCACGTCGCCGGCGGTGGTGGTCACGGTGCGCGCCGCCCGGTCCACGGCGGCCACGCCGGTGCTCAGCCGCAGCTCCAGCAGCGGGTCGTCCAGGAACCCGGGCCCGGCCAGCGCGAGGTCCGCCGCGCTGCGGCCGTCGAGGTACGAGGACAGCGCGACCCGGTCGTAGGCGGGATGCGGCTCCTCTCCGAGCACCACGACCCGCCAGGCCCCGGCGGTGTCGAGGTCCCGCAGCTCGGCGACGAGCCGGTGCCCGGCCATGCCGTGCCCGGCGACTACGAGGGTTCGAGCGGCACGGGTCATGACGTGCTGCCCCCTTCGGGCCGTACGGCTGCACACAGGGCGCGGACGACGTCCGTGCAGCCTCCGCAGCCGGTGGTGGCGCGGGTGGTCGCGGCGATCTGCGCCAGGTCGGCGGCGCCGGCCCGGCAGGCCTCGGTGACGGTGTGCTTCGTGACGTTGTTACAGCGGCAGACCACCGCGTCGCCGGGGAGCTCGTCCGCCCCCGGCGCGGCCGGTGCGATGCCGAGCAGGAGCTCCAGCCGCCCGGCCGGCACCGGCAGGTCGAGCTCGTACAGCCGGCTCACGGCGGCGATGGCCCGCGGCAGCCCCAGCAGGACCGCCCCGGTGATCCGCTGCCCGTGCAGGGTGAGGCGGGCGTACCGGCCGCGCGCCGGATCGCTGAACGCGACCACCTCCGCGCCCTCGGCGTCCGGCCCGCCCCGGCCCAGGGCGACCAGGTCGGCGCCGGGCACCCGCAGCCGGGTGATCTGCCGGGTGCCGCCGTACGCCGGGGCGGCGCCGGTGAGCTGCCGGGCCAGCGACTCCGCCTGCGCCCACGCGGGTTCGAGGTGCCCGGCGATGTCCTCCGGGTGCTCGGCGCAGTCGCCGATGGCGTGGATGCGCGGGTCGTCGGTGCGCAGCAGCCCGTCGACGACCACGCCGGTGCGGACGGTCAGTCCGGCCCGGCGGGCGAGCCCGGTCTCGGGGACCGTGCCGGTGCACAGCAGCAGGGTGTCGGCCGCGAGCACCAGACCGTCGTCGAGGGTGAGCTTGCCGGGGCAGTACGCGGCCGCCGTGCGGCCCGCATGGACGTCGACCCCGAGGTCCTCCAGGCGCCGGGTGAGCAGCGCGCCCGCGGCGGCGTCCAGCTGCCGGTGCAGGGGGTGCGGCCCGCGGTGGACGAGGGCCACCTCGTGCCCGGCCCGGCGCAGCGCGGCGGCGGCCTCGACCCCGAGCAGCCCGCCGCCGAGGACGACGGCGGCCCCCGGGGGCGCCGCGGCGCACCGCTCGGCATCGGCGAGGGTCCGCAGGGCCGTCGCACCCTCGGCCGGCAGCCCGGGGATCCGGGGGACGGCGGGGCGGGACCCGGTCGCCAGGACCAGCGTGTCGTAGCGGTGCACGGAGCCGTCGTCGGCATGCGCGAGCCGGCGCGCGCGGTCGATCCGGGTCACGGTGACCCCGGTGTGCAGGCGGATGCCCGCGGGCAGGGCGGGCAGGGCGAGGGCGGGGGTCGGCAGCGTCCCGTCCAGGACGGAGCCCAGCAGCGCCCGCTGGTACGGGGCCTGCGGCTCGGCGCCGAGCACGGTCACGCCGCCCCGGTGCCCGTGGTGGTGCAGCCGCTCCGCGAACCGCTGCGCGGCCGGGCCGCCGCCGACCACCAGCACCTCGCCCGCGTTCACGACCCCGCCCCGGCCGGCTCGATCCGTACGGCGCACACCTTGAACTCCGGCATCTTGCTGCGCGGGTCGAGCGCCGCACTGGTGATCAGGTTGGCCCGGCCCGCCCCGGCGAAGTGGAACGGCAGGAACACCGTGTCCGTCCGCAGCGAGGGGACCAGCCGGACCCGGGCCAGCGTGCTGCCGCGCGCCGAACTCACCCGGGCCCAGCCGCCGTCGGCCAGCCCGCAGCGCCCGGCCGTGTCGGGGTGCACCTCCACGAACGCCTCCGGCGCGGCCGCGGCCAGCTCCGGGACCCGGCGGGTCTGCGCACCCGACTGGTACTGGGCGAGCACCCGCCCGGTCGTGGCGTACAGCGGGAACGCGGCGTCGGGCGTCTCGGCGCCGTCGCGGTGCTCGACCTCGGCGAAGCGGGCCAGCCCGTCCGGGTGGGCGAAGGCGTCGAGGAACAGGCGCGGGGTGCCGGGGTGCGCCGCCGCGCCCTCGGGGGTCTGCGGGCACGGCCAGTACAGCGCCTCGCCCGCGTCGAGCCGCTCGTAGCTGATGCCCGAGTAGTCGGCGCGCCCGCCCTGCGAGGCCCGCCGCAGCTCCTCGAACACCTCGCGCGGCGCGGTCGCGAAGCGGTCCGCGGGCTGGCCGAGCCGGACCGCGAGGCCGTGCAGCACGTCCAGGTCGCTGCGTGCCTCGCCGGGCGGGGACAGCAGCCGCCGCCTGCGCAGCACCCGGCCCTCGAGGTTGGTCATCGTGCCCTCCTCCTCGGCCCATTGGGTCACGGGGAGGACGACGTCCGCCAGCTGCGCGGTCTCGGACGGTACGAAGTCGGCCACGACCAGCAGGTCCAGGGACTTCAGCCGCTCCCCGATCCGGGCCGCGTGCGGCGCGGAGACCACCGGGTTCGAACCGAAGACGAGCAGGGCGCGCGGCCCGCCCTCCGTGCCGAGCGCGTCGAGGAGTTCGTACGCACTGCGCCCGGGGCCCGGCAGCGCGTCGGGTTCCACTCCCCACACCGCGGCGACGTGGGCGCGCGCGGCGGGGTCGGTCAGCATGCGGGAGCCGGGCAGCTGGTCGGCCTTCTGGCCGTGCTCGCGCCCGCCCTGGCCGTTGCCCTGGCCGGTCAGGCAGCCGTAGCCGCTGCCCTCGCGGCCGGGCAGGCCGAGGGTGAGGGCGAGGTTGATGAACGCGGCGACCGTGTCGGTGCCCTTGCTGTGCTGCTCGGCGCCGCGCCCGGTCAGTACGTACGCCCGCTCCGCGCCGGCCAGCAGCCGGACCGCCTCGTGCATGTCGGCGACCGGGACCCCGGTGACCCGCTCCACCCGCTCGGGCCACCACGCGGCGGCCCGCGCCCAGGCGGCGTCGAAGCCGGTGGTCCGCTTGTTCAGGTAGCCCCGGTCGGCGTGCCCCTCGACGACGGCGAGGTGGAACAGGCCCAGGGCGAGCGCGAGATCGGTGCCGGGCGTCGGCTGGAGGTGCAGGGCCGCGCCCTCGGCGGTCGGGGTGCGGCGCGGGTCGATGACGATCAGCGCCGCCCGGTTCAGGTGGCGCATCAGCGGCGGCATGGTCTCGGCCGGGTTGGCCCCGGCGAGCAGGATCACGTCCGCGCCGCCGAGGTCGGTGACGGGGAACGGCAGGCCGCGGTCCAGTCCGAAGGCCGCGGAGCCGGCGGCCGCCGCCGAGGACATGCAGAACCGGCCGTTGTAGTCGATCTGGCTGGTGCCCAGCGCGACCCGGGCGAACTTGCCCAGCTGGTAGGCCTTTTCGTTGGTGAGCCCGCCTCCGCCGAACACGCCGACCGCGTCGGGCCCGTGTGCGGCGCGGATCTCGCCCAGCCGGGCGGCGATCGTGTCGAGCGCGGCCTCCCAGGTGGCGGGGGCGAGCACGCCGTCCGCGCCGCGCACCAGGGGCCGCGTGAGCCGCCCCGGGGTGTCCAGCAGCGCGGGGGCCGTCCAGCCCTTCTGGCACAACCCGCCCTGGTTCACCGGGAACTGCGTCGGCTCGACGGTCGTACGGCCTGCCGCGCGCGTGAGCCGCGTACCGCACTGCAGTGCGCAGTACGGGCAGTGCGTGACGGCTTCGGAGGATGCGGTGGTTTCGGAGGACACGGTCGTCTCAGACACGGGAGGCCCCGCTCCGCACGCGCTCCGGCGCGCTCTCGCCGGCCGGCCGCCTGCGCAGGTAGACCGCCCAGGTGACCAGGATGCACACCAGGTAGAAGCCGAGGAAGGCGACGAAGGCGGGCTCGCCGGACCCGCCGGGGCCGCTGTACGCGCTGCGGAAGACCAGGTTGACCCCGACCCCGCCGAGCGCGCCCACCGCGCCCGCGATGCAGATGACCGCACCCGACAGCCTGCGGGCCCGGGCGAAGGCGGCGCTCGCGTCGTGGCCGGAGGTGACCTCCTCCTCCGCCTGCCGGGCGAAGACGGCCGGGATCATCTTGTACGTCGAGCCGTTGCCCGTGCCGGTCAGTACGAACAGGACGGTGAAGCCGGCGACGAACAGCCCGTACGAGCCCTGCGCCGAGGCCAGCAGCAGCACCGTGGTGCCCGCCGCCATCGCGCAGAACGTCAGCAGCGTGACCCGGGCCCCGCCCCACCGGTCGGACAGCAGCCCGCCCACCGGCCGGAACAGCGAGCCGAGCAGGGGCCCGAGGAAGGTGTACGAGGCGGACTCGAGCGGGGTGGCACCGAACTGGCTCTGCAGCACCAGCCCGAAGGCGAAGCCGTAGCCGATGAACGAGCCGAAGGTGCCGACGTAGAGGAGCGAGATCCACCAGGTGTGCGGGTTGCGGGCGGCCTCGCGCTGGGCGCCGGGGGCGCTGCGCACGGCCGCGAAGTTGTCCATCTTCAGGGCGGCGAGCAGCGAGGCCGCCACGATGAGGGGGAGGTAGACGGCGATGACGTACGCGGGGTGGGTGCTGCCCGCGGTGGCGATGACGAGCAGGCCGATCAGCTGGATCGCGGCGACCCCGAGGTTCCCGCCGCCCGCGTTGATGCCGAGGGCCCAGCCCTGCAGGCGCTGCGGGAAGAGGGCGGTGATGTTGGTCATCGAGGAGGCGAAGTTGCCGCCGCCGAGCCCGCCGGCGGCGCCGATCAGCAGGAACACCCACAGCGGGGTGCCGGGGCGCTGCACGAAGTACAGGGCGGCGAGGGTGGGGACGAGCAGGACGCCCGAGGCGAAGACGGTCCAGTTGCGGCCGCCGAAGCGGGTCACGGCGTAGCTGTAGGGGAGCCGGAGGGCGGCGCCGACGAGCGTGGGGACGACGACGAGCAGGAACTTCTGGGCGGGGGTGAAGCCCAGGCCGATCGCGGGTGACATGAAGAGCACCAGGACGGACCACATGCTCCACACCGAGAAGCCGATGTGCTCGGAGAGGACGGAGAGGATCAGGTTGCGGCGGGCGGTCCGCATGCCGGAGCGCTGCCAGAACTCCTCGTTCTCGGGGTCCCAGTCCTCGATCCAGCGTCGGGTTGCCGGCCGTGCGGGCCGTGCGGGCGGCGTCATGGCTTCTCGGCTTTCTGTTCGGCGGCTGACTCTTTGAACTATACAGTTCAGTTCAGTTAACCGCCATGGCCCATCCGGGGATTTCGGATTTCAGTTCGGCCGGGCCAGCGCGCGGTCCACCAACGGTCCCGCGCCCCCGGTGTACGTACCGGGATCGCACAGCCGCGCCAGCTCCTCCGCGCTCCGGCTCCCCTTGAACACCGGCTCCTCGGCGAGCAGTTCGTACAGGGGCCGACCGCTCTCCTCGGCCGCGGCCGAGACCCGGGTCAGCAGCTGCTTCGCCGCCGCCTTGCCCAACTCCGGTGCGAGCACGGCCGCGATCCGCTCGGAGACGACCTGACTGCCGGTCAGCAGCAGATTGGCCCGCATCCGCTCCGGCCGGGCGGTCAGCCCCTCGGCGAGCTCCACCGCGGTGTGGGCGGCGCCGCCGACCAGCCGCAGGGACTCGCGCAGCAGCTGCCATTCGGCGTGCCACGCCCCGGCCGAGCGCTCGTCCTCCGAGACCAGGCACTGCACGAGCCCGGTGGCGAGGACAGGGACCTGGAGGGCGGCGCTGCGCAGCAGCGTGCTCAGGACCGGATTGCGCTTGTGGGGCATGGCCGAGGAGCCGCCGCGGCCGGCCACGGCGGGCTCGGCGACCTCGGCGACCTCGGTCCGGGCCAGGTTCTGCACGTCGATCGCGATCTTCCCGAGGGCTCCGGCGGTGAAGGCGAGCGCGGCGGCGAGGTCGGCGACCGGGGTGCGCAGTACGTGCCAGGGAAGCGCGGGGCGGGCGAGTCCGGTCTCGGCGGCGAAGGCCCCGACCAGGTCGTCCAGGTACGCGCCGGGCTCGAGCGCGCCGTCCGCGCCGTCGATCCGGGCGTATTCGAGGTAGCCGGCCAGCGTGCCCGCCGCGCCGCCGAGCGACACCGGCAGCCCGTCGTCCTGCACCCGGGCCAGGCGCCGGTCGGCGTCCAGGACCAGCTGCCGCCAGCCGGCCGCCTTCAGCCCGAAGGTGGTGGGCACGGCCTGCAAGGCCAGCGTGCGGCCCGCCATCGCCGTGTCCCGGTGCTCGCCGGCCAGCCGGCCGAGGGCCTCGGCGGTGCGGGCCAGGTCGGCCCGGACCAGCTCGAGGGTGCGGGCGGCCACCAGCATGGCGCCGGTGTCGAAGATGTCCTGGCTGGTGGAGCCGCGGTGCACGTACTCGGCGGCTCCGATGCCCTGCGTGTCCTGCTCCGCGACCACCCGGGTCAGCGCCTGCACCAGCCCGACCACCGGGTTCGCGGTCTCCCGGGCGGCCAGGGCCAGGGCCCGCAGGTCGAGGTGCTCGGCCCGGGCCGCCCGCGTGATGGCCTCGGCCGCGGCCCCGGGCAGGGTGCCGAGTCCGGCCTGGGCGCGGGCCAGGGCGGCCTCGGCGTCGAGCATGGCCTGGAGCCAGGCCAGGTCGGACACGGCCTCTTCGGCGGGGGTGCCGGCCCGTACCGGCGACAGCAGGCCCGCGTCGGTGAGTGCGTCCTGCGCTGCCCGGCTCGTACCGGCCGTGCTCGTACCGGTCGCGCTCATACGAGGACTCCGGTCAGGTCGGTCTCGGTCGGCAGCGGCGCGACACCGCTGGGGACGACGCTTCCCGCAGGGAGGGCCAGGACGGAGCGGGCGATGGCGTCGGAGTCGCCGAGGGTGACCGAGTCGACGCCCGGGCGGATGCCGGCCGCGGTGACCCAGTGCACGGACTCGGTGGGCACCCCGTACGCGAACCGGCGCGGGTGGGCCCGGCCGCGGGCGTCGAGCAGCCGGTACGGGCGCTCGGTGACGGCGAGGCCGCCGGACTCGTAGCTGCTGCCGTCGGCGCCGGCGATCCGGTACGTGGTGCACTGCTCGGTGTCGAGCAGGTGGCGCAGCAGCGGGTCGTCGGTGCGCCGCAGGTCGGGCTCGGGCAGCCGGGCCTCGATCAGGACGGTGGCGCGGACCGCGGGGCCGGGGACGGTGCGCGACTGGGCGATGAACGTCGCGCCGGCGCCGGCGGCGGTGTCGACGCGGATCTCGGTCCCCGGACCGGTCAGGACGAGCACCCCGGCGTCGATGAGGGCGATCATCTCCTCGATGCGGGAGGCCGGCGGGCCGATGGAGAGGAAGGCGTTGAGCGGCGTGTACCAGCCTTCGAGGTCGTCGCGGTGCGAGTCGCCGTCCAGGCCGCCGTGGTCGACGGCGAGGCGGATCTCGTTGCGCAGGTCGCGCATCACGTCCAGGGCCGCCTTGAGCGGGCCGCTCAGGTTTCCGGCCCTCGCCTCCGCGACGTCCTTGGCCAGGTACGCCACCAGCCAGTCCCGGAACTCCTCGCGGCTGGTGAACTCGCGGTCGCCGTAGGGGCGGGAGAGCTTCTCCCAGTCCCAGCGCTGCTCGTCCTCGATGTCGTAGACGTCCAGCAGCGAGCCCCGGTCCCGCGCCGACTCCAGCGAGAGGTAGCGCTTCGTGAAGCCCTCGCGTTCGGCGCCGCGGCCGCGGCTCTCCAGGAGCGTGCCGTAGTAGACGCTCTCCGTCTCGCGGGAGATGAGCGGCCACAGGTCCGCGGAGAAGCTGATGCCCTCGCCGTCCTCGGAGCGGCGGCGCATCTCGGCGATCTTCTGCGGGGTCAGCAGGCGGGGCAGGTAGCGGCCGTACGCGCCCTTCTCGTTCTCGCCGCGGGCGTGGTACGGGATGCCGCGCCGCGAACTGGCGTACAGGACGGGCTCGTTGCCGGAGGGCCGGTAGACCAGGCGGCCGTCCTCGGCGCGGACGAAGGTGCCGCCGCGGCCGGCGGTGAAGAGCGCCATGTGGTCGAAGAAGTTCAGGCCGAGGCCGCGCAGCAGGACGTTTTCACCGGGCGCCACGACGTTCAGGTCCAGGTCGGCCGGGTTGGCGGGCGTGACGTACGTGAGGTGGTGGATCCGGGCGAGGCTCGCGGTCTTCGCCTCGCGGGGGGTCAGCCGGGCCGGTACGTGGCCCTGCGCCATCACGATCGCGTCCAAGTCGTTGAGCCGGGTGCCGTTCTCGAGGCGGACGCCCTGCTGACCGCCGGTGGTGCCGTGCGTGTCGGCCATGGCCACGGCCCGGGAGCGGTGGACCTCGACGGTGACGTGGGCGGGGGCGCTGCGTACGACGCGCTCGAAGGTGGCGCGCAGGTAGCTCCCGTAGAAGGCGCGGGTGGGGTAGGTGTTCGGGCCCAACCGGCGGGCCTCGGCGAGGGTCGCCCCGTCGGGGTCGGCGTCGGCGTCTGCGGCTCCGTCTGCGGCGCCGGCCTCGGCGATGCCCTGGGCCCACTCGTACAGGCTCGGGCCCGGCTCGATCGGGCCCTCGGTGCGGACGCTGTCGTCGGTGTAGATGGTGATCTGGGAGGCGACCGTGTTCATCAGCAGGTGCTGGGACTGGTCGGAGCGCCAGACCTGGCCGGCGCCCGGCGCCGACGGGTCGACCACGTGGACGGTGACCGCGGAGTGCCGGGGGTTCCTGCGCTCGTTGGCGCACAGGCGCTCCAGGACGGAGAGGCCGCGCGGCCCGGCGCCGATGATGGCGACCTGGTGCCGCCCCCGCCCCTGCTCCTGCTTCTGTCCCTGCTGTCCCTGGTTCCGGTTCATCGCTGGTCTCCGTTCGGGGCGGTGTTCTCGTCGACGGTGCGGGCGCCGTGCATCCAGGCCACGTAGTCGTGGAGCTCCTCGGGGGTGTACGAGGACAGCTGGTCGTTGCGGGCCGTGGCGGCGGCTCCGGAGGTGTGCCAGAGCTTGATGCTCTCCCGGGCGAGGAGCTGGATCCGGGCGGTGCGCTCGCGCCGCTCGGCATTGAACTTCTTGAAGCGCTCGGGGAGTTCGTCGGCTCCGCAGTCGAGCAGGTCGCCCAGGATCACGGCGTCCTCGAGGCCCTGGCAGGCACCCTGCGCCACGTAGTGGAGCATCGGGTGGGCGGCGTCGCCGAGCAGGGCGACCCGGCCGTCGGTCCAGGTGTCGACCGGGTCCCGGTCGACCAGCACCCAGGACTTCCAGCCCTCGCCGAGGGCGAGCAGGCGCTGTGCGTCCTCGCCGAGGGCGGCGAACTCGCGGCGGATGTCGCCCGGGGAGGCGGGGACCCCGGCGAGCGTCTCGGCCGCGTTGTTGTCGCTGCTGGCCGCGAGGTTGAGGTACTTGCCGCCGGCGATCGGGTAGTGCACGAAGTGGCAGTGGGGCCCGGTCCACCAGGTCACCGAGGTGAGGTGGCGCAGCTCCTCGGGGACCTGCTCCATCGGGATGATCGCCCGGTAGACGGTGATCCCGGAGTTGCGGGGCGCGCCGTCGCCGACGAGCTGGGCGCGGATCGCGGAGTGGATGCCGTCGGCGCCGATCAGGGCGTCGCCGGTGATCCGCTCGCCGTCCGCCAGGAGGACGGAGGCGCCGGTCTCGTCCTGCTCGTACCCGATGGCGGTGACGGCGCTGCGCAGTTCGATGGAGTCCTCGGCCTGGCAGGCCTCGAGCAGCTTGGTGTGCAGTTCGGCGCGGTGGACGACGGCGTACGGGTTGCCGAACCGTGCGCGGTAGCGCTCGGTCAGATCCATGCTGACCACGTGCCGGCCGGTGACCCCGTCCATGAACCGGAGCTCGTCCATCTGTACGGCGGTGGCGCGGACGGCGTCTCCGAGGCCGAGGCGGTCGAGGGCGTGCAGGCCGTTGGGCGCGAGCTGGATTCCGGCGCCGATCTCGGCGAACTCGGGGGCGCGTTCCAGGACGAGGACGCGGTGTCCTTGGCGGGCCGTGGCGAGGGCGGTGGCCAGCCCGCCGATTCCGCCGCCGACGATGATGAGCTTCGACATCAGACGTTCTCCTCGGTGCGGTCGGCGGTGGCGCCGGCGGCGGCTCCTGCGGTGACGGCGGTGGCGCCGGCGGTGACGGCGGTGGCGCCGGCGGTGAGCAGCCGGGCGAGCTCCAGCCGCTTGATCTTGGTGGTGGCGGTCTGCGGCAGTTCGGACTGGCGCCACTGGACGGGCTCGGCCATCGGGGGCAGTCCGGCGACGGCGGCCTTCCAGGCCTCGGAGTCGAGGGGCTTGTCGTCCTTGGTGCAGACGACGGGGACGGCGCGGCCGCTCTCGTCGGGGATGATGATGACCTCGGCGAGCTCGTCCAGCCGGGTGAAGAGGGTGTCCTCGGCGGCGAGGGTGGAGCCGAAGCCTTCGATCAGGTCGACCTCGCGGTCGAGCAGGTGCACGCAGCCCCACTTGGTGCGGTAGCCGACGTCGCCCATCCGCCACCAGCCGTCGTTGACCTGCTTGTCGTAACGTTCCTGCTCGCCGAGGTAGGTGACGATCCGGCCGTCGCTCTTGACCTCGATGAAGCCCGGGTTGGTCTCGGAGGGCGGCAGTCCGTTGCGGCTGACGACGCGGACGTCCGTCATGCCGGGGAAGGGCATGCCCACGCAGCGGCCGTCGGCGTCGAGCCCGCGGCGCTTGGAGAAGGAGCGGGCGACGGCCGGGCCGATCTCGCTCTGCCCGTACAGCTGGCCGAAGACCGGGGCCTTGCGCTTCGTCGCCCCCAGCAGCCGCTGCACGGTGCGCGGGTGGATGGCGTCGAAGGTGCTGCTGAAGAGCTTGACGTTGGCCAGCGGCCGGCGGGGGTCGTCGGCCATCTCCTCCCACTCCATGAAGGAGTTGGGGTGGGCCTCCAGGATGCCGGGGCGCAACTGGGCGAAGAGGTCGGCGGCCTGCTTGGGGTCGGAGTCGGCGAGGACGAGGATCGGGAAGCCGCGGAAGAGGGAGATGGCGAGGGCGGTGATGAGCCGCGAGTGGACGAAGGAGACGTGCATGGCGATGGTCTCGCGGCCCGGTATGAGGGGCTTGGTGATCGCGGCCTGCGGGCGGTAGCGCGCCTCGAGGGTGGCGCCGGTGTGGACGGCGAGCTTGGGGGTGCCGGTGGTGCCGGAGGTGTGCGTGATCAGGGTGGGGTGCTCGGGCGGCATCGTCACGGCGGGGACCCGGGGGACCCCGGCGAGCGAGGCGAGCTCGGTGGCGTTCCGGTAGCTGCCGGAGGTGAGCAGGACCTGCCCGGCCTCCTGGAAGACCGAGCCGGGCAGCTCCGTCTCCAGCTTCTTCTGGTCGGTGAGCAGGTAGGGCTGGTCGGTGCGGCGTACGAGTTCGGCGACGGTCTCGCCGTCGAGCTTCGGCGACAGCAGCACCGGGACGGCGCCGATGCGGGCCACGGCGCAGGCCAGCAGGGTGATGTCGAAGCCGTCGGACTTGTAGACGACGACCCGGCGGCCGGGCCGTACGTCGGCGGCCCAGAGCCTCGAGGCCATGTCGTCGATCAGGTCCGCGACCTCGGCCACGGTCGCCCGGCGCCCCAGGGCCGGGGCTATGTCCAGGTCGTGATCGAGGATCACGACGTTCGACGGGTGCTTTCTCGCGGCCCGCTCGAAGAGCGTTCCGAGCCGGATTCCCTTGTTCCCGATGCGCTGCAGAATCATCGCCTTGACCTTTCCCAAGTAAGTTGCAATGACGATCAGTTACGGACGAGGAGAGGAAGAGGGAGAAAGCTCAGGAGCCGGTCGCGCGCAGTTCCGTCTCGATGACGACCTTGATGCGCTCGAGGGTCGCGGCGAGGTCGCCGGCCACCTTCTCGCCCCACTCGGCGAAGAACTGCTGCTTCTGCTCCTCGTCCATCTCGGCGGTGATGCCGCGGATCCCCTCGGTGGCGGAGCCCATCCGGAAGTGGTGGACCAGGAGGCTCTCCTTGCCGTCCGCCTCGATGGAGAAGCCCCAGACGCTGTCCTGCTTCTCGCCGGAGCTGTTGTGCATGGCCCACTGGAAGGTCCGGCCGGGCTCGGCGGCGACGACCTCGGCGTACGTCGTCCACTTGCCGCGCACCACCGGCGCCCAGGAGACGACGTCCTCGCTCCGCTCGTTCTCGCCGCGGAACACCGAGCCGGCCGCGCCGGGGGCGCCGGCGGTCCACTCCCCGCCGAGGCACTCCGGGCTCCACTCGCCGCTCCGGGCCAGGTCGCTGACGACGGCGTAGACCTCGGCCGGAGCGGCGGAGACGTGGACCTGGGCCCGGGACCGGAAGAGGGGGGTCTGGGTGTCGCTCATGGGTGGCCTCCTGTGCCGAACCGTCGTGAGTAACTGCGGTGCCGGGCGCCGTGTTTGGCGCTCTCAGCTAGATGAACCATACAGTTCAGTTCAACTGAACGCAACGGTACAGTTCAGTTGGGTCCTAGACTGGACCCGCACCTTCGAGGAATAGGGACCGACATGACCGCAAGGATCAGCGCCACCGAAGCCCAGCAGCAGCCCGTTCCCACCGGCGCGCGCGCAGCGCGCAAGCGCGAGGCCATCCTGGAGGCGGCCCGCACGGTGTTCCTGCGCGAGGGCTTCGGAGCCGGGGTGGACCAGCTCGCCGCCGAGGCCGGCGTCTCGAAGGTCACCATCTACAACCACTTCGGCAGCAAGGAGAACCTGTTCAACGCCGTGATCGGGCAGACGCTCGACGAGGCGCTGGAGGTGGCCCAGTCGGTGATCCAGGCCCGGCTGGCCGAGTCGGACGACGTCCGCACCGATCTGCTGGAGGCCTGCCGCACCTGGGTCGCGGGCCTCACCACCCCGGAGGTGCTGGCGCTGCGCAACGTGATCGCGGGCGAACGCCACCGCTTCCCGGAGCTCGGCACCACCTGGCAGGAGGAGGGCCCCGGCCGTCAGCACGCCGCCCTGGCCACGGCCCTGGGCCGCCTCGACGCCCGCGGCCTGCTGCGCATCCCGGACATGGAACTGGCCGTCCTCCAGCTCTCCGGCCTGGTCCTGTCCCCCCACCTGGTCTACGGCGCGTACGGCACGGCCCTGGACGAGGACCTGGCGGAACGCCTCATCCAGGGCGGAGTGGACATGTTCCTCCACCACTACGCGGCCAACACGTAGCCTTCCGTGGGGAATTGACGCCGAGCGAGGGTGGGGTCGCATGCAGCTGTACGTCGCGGTCGTCGAAGGGGACTGGGTGGCGGTCGACTACGGGACGTACAGCGGCGGGGCCGCGGGGACTCTGGAGTGGGGGGTGAGACTCCGGAACTTCGAGGCCGACGCGGGACTTGACCGCTGGCGTGCGCTCGACCGGCGCATCCACGGGGAGGTCCTGGCGATCGACGTTCCCGACGCCGACTCGATCGACGTCCGCACCCTGAAGGTCCGCTGCCTGGACGAGGCTCGGCGCGCGGGGATCGCCCGTCCGGAGACCGCTTCCGACGGTGATCGGTCGCCGGACCGGAACGTGGTCCTGGGCACCTGGCTCACCGACGCGGCGACGGACGAACGCCTGCCGGACGCACTACCCCTGCGGAATGCGGAGCTGACCGACGGGGACCTGATCGTGCTCTCCATCGAGCATCCGGCCGAAGGTGCCTACAGCCTGGCCGCGCCTTCCAATGCGGACGAGCTGCTCAGCTGGCTGCCGCTGGCGGAACGGGCGGTGGCGCCCGCCGGCGGCCCTCGCCTGTGGGGTGTTCTGCTCTACACCGAGGCCGACGCAGAGCTGGCCACGTACGTCCGGACCCACTTCGACGACCTGAACGTCCTGTCCGGCCCCGCTACCCGGGTCTTCGCCGTGGAGCGGCGTGCCGGCCGGGCGGCGGCCAAGAAGTTCTGGCGACGCCACATGGAGCCCGAGCTGTACAGGGTCATGAACGCGGTCCGCTGGCTCCGGTGGACTCCGTACGATCCGCAGGGTGCGTACGAGATTGCTTCCCAGCTCGGTATCGAACCCGAACGCCTCCCCTGCCTGGTGTTCTTCCACGCGCTCGACGGCCCGGTCCACGAGGGCGAGAAGATCGTCTTTTCGATCGAGCAGATCTCGACGGCCTACTTCCGGCACCTCTTCGGCGGCATCAACCGGGTCCTGAGTTCCGTCGAGGCCGCGGACGGCCTGTCCCCGCGCGCGACCGATGCGGCTGCCTTCGCCGCTGTCCGGCGGGCCGAGGGCGCGATCAAGGCCGCCCTGCGCCCGGCCGTCCCCGCGACCGGCAACGTCGTCGTCATCTCAGGAGCAGGAATGTCGGAGAACTTCTATTTCCAGGGCGAGAACACCACGTTCATCAACCGTCCCCAGGACACCGTCGTCAGGGACTTCCAGAACAACTACGCCACGACGCCCGCAGGCGACGACCTCACCCGGCTCCTCGAGCTCGTCCTGACGAGCCGCGACGTGCCCGACCCCGACCGGGAGGAGGCGGCGGCCGCCATCCATGCCCTGGCCCGCCAGGCCGCGGACCCGGAACCGGACGCTCCGGCGGCCCTGACCCGCCTTGACCGACTCCGCACCCTGCTCTCCGCCGGGGCCGACATCGCCCAGCCCGCTCTGGCCATACTGGCCTCGATCACGGCGTTCTTCGCGGGCTAGCGCTGCGACCGGTGGCTGCGTGGTCCGGGCGCGGGCAGGACCGAGTACCTGCCGGAGCCGACGGCCGCTCGGGTCCGGTCCGAAGCGCGGGCACGCTCGAGGAGCGCCGGGGGCTGCTCCACATCGTCTTCCTGGAGCGCACGGTCAACCGGGACCTGACGCGCATGACATACGGCGAGCGGGCAGAGAGAACCCGGCAACTGCGCCGGCTGCGCTGCTTCAGTGCAGGGCCAGCCACGTGATGCCGGCGGTGGCGGTTGCTGCGGCTGTGGCCGGGGCGGCCGGTGTGTGGCGGCGGAGGATGTAGGCGAGGGCAGGGCGGTGAGGGCGGCGGGCGACCGGGGGCGCCCGGGATCGGTGGCGCCCCCGTGGTGGTCAGTCCTCGTAGCGGCCCAGCCGGTCCGCCGCGTAGTCGTCGAAGGCCTGGTCGATCTCCTCCGGGGTGTTCATCACGAACGGGCCGGCACGGAAGACCGGTTCGCCGATCGGCTCGCCCGTCAGGAAGAGGAGGTCGGCGCCGACCGGGCCGCCTTCGACGCGCACCGTGTCGCCGTCGTCCCCGAGGACGGCCAGTTCGCCGTCGGCCACCTCGCTCGAGGCGACCTTGCCGCTGCCGGACAGGACGTACACCGCCGCGTTGCGGCCCGCCGGCGCCGGGAGTTCCGCGCTCGCGCCCGGGGCGATGGACGCGTGCACGACCGTCACCGGGACCTGGGTGTCGAAGGGCCCGGTCACGCCGAGCGCCGAGCCCGCGATGACCTTGAACCAGGAGCCGTCCAGGTTCCGGACCACCGGGATCTGCGCAGCGCCGTGGTTCTGGGTGCGCGGGCGCAGCCCCTTGCGGGCGGCCGGCAGGTTCACCCAGATCTGCAGGTTGTGCTGCATGCCCCCGGCCGTGCGGAAGGCGTCGGTCGGCTGGGCGGAGTGCACCACGCCCGCGCCCGCCGTCAGCCACTGCACGGCCCCGGGCGGGACGACCCCGCGGTTGCCGGTGGAGTCCGCGTACTCGATGTCGCCCTCCATCACGTACGCGATCGTCTCGAAGCCGCGGTGCGGGTGGTCGGGGGCGCCCTTGGGCTCGCCCGGACCGAGGTCCACCGGGCCGACCTGGTCGACCATCAGGAAGGGGTCCAGCTGCGGGATCTGCGGCGTGGGGAAGGGTCGGCGGACCGGAAAGCCCTCGCCCTCCAGGGTGTGGACCGGCTGCAGTACGTCGATCACCGAGCGGGTCGCCGACGTGGTCACGGCGGTGGTCTCGACAGCGGAAACGTGCGTGGTCATGATGCCTTCTCTCCCTCGTGAATGAACCATACAGTTCAGTTCAGTTCGAGGTCAGTTATACGGGAGGGCCCGTCCCCGATCAAGTCCTGCGGAGAGACCCGCCCTCGGATAACTGACAGATACCGCCCACCGCCGTTGTCGGTGCATCCCGTGCGCGGACAGACTCCTGCTCATTCACCGACGTTCACTCGCAGGGGCATGCCGGATACGGCATTCGCTGCGCATGTCACCTTTGCGGAAGGACAGTTCATGCCCGAGCTCAAGATCCTGGCCATCTCCGGCAGCCTGCGCGGCGCCTCCTACAACAGCGCCCTCGTGCGCGCCGCCCAGAAGTTCGCCCCCGGTGATCTGGCGATCGAGATCTACGAGGGCCTGCGCGACATCCCGCCCTACGACACCGACCACGACGTGGAGCCCGCCCCGGTCGCCGTGGCCGACCTGCGGCGCCGCATCGCCGAGGCGGACGGCATCTTCATCGCCACCCCCGAGTACAACTACGGGATCCCCGGTGTCCTGAAGAACGCCCTGGACTGGGCGAGCCGCCCGGCCCTCAACTCCTCCCTGACCGGCAAGCCCATCGCGATCGCCGGCGCCGCGCAGACCAACTTCGGCACCGTGCGCGCCCAGCTCGCGCTGCGCCAGATGTTCCTGTGGACGGACTCCAAGGTCGTCGGCAAGCCCGAGCTCATGATCTTCCGCGCCCAGGAGCGCTTCGACGACGGCGGCAACCTGGCCGACGAGACCACCATCGAGATCCTCCAGGGGCTGCTCTCCGCGCTCGGCACGAAGATCCGCGAGACCCGCGCGAACGCCGCCGCCAACCTCTGAGCTGCCGCCCACCTCTGATCCGTACGCCGATCCGCTCCGTACGCCGATCCCCTGCGTACGCTGATCCGCCCCACCGGCCGGAGTCGCCAGCTCCTGCTCGATCCCCCCTCTCCGAAGGGCCGCTCACACCCCCCGTAGCGGCCCTTCGGCCTTTCCCGGCTCCGCCACCGGGAGTTGACGAAGCCTTCGCGGCACAGTGCGCGAACCCCGCGGGCCCTTGCGAGGATCGCCTCATGCGTGCAGCTTTCATCGAAGAACTGGGCCCCGCCGAGAACATCCGCTACGGCGAGGTGGCCCCTCCGACCCCCGGCCCGACGGACGTCCTGGTCGAGGTGGAGGCGGTGTCCGTCAACCCGGTGGACACCTTCGTACGGTCCGGGCTGTTCCGCACCCCCGTCGAGTTCCCCTTCGTGATCGGCCGCGACCTGGTGGGTACGGTCGTCTCGGCCGGCCCCGGCGCGGCGGGCTTCGCCCCCGGCGACCGCGTCTGGTGCAACAGCCTCGGCCACGGCGGCCGCCAGGGCGCCGCCGCCGAACAGGCCGTGGTCCCCGCCGACCGCCTCTACCGGCTGCCCGCCGCCACGGACGCAGCCGAGGCCGTCGCGGTCGTGCACCCCGCGGGCACCGCGTACCTGGCCCTGTTCACCCACGGCCGGGTCCGCCCCGGCGAGACCGTCCTCGTCGCCGGCGCCGCCGGGAACGTGGGCAGCGCCCTGATCGTCATGGCCGTCGAGGCCGGCGCCCGGGTCGTCGCCACCGCCGCCGCGCGCGACGCCGCGCACTGCCGGGCGCTCGGCGCCGAGACCGTCCTCGACTACAAGGACCCCGAACTCCCCGCCCGCATACGCGAGTTCAGCCCACAGGGCATCGACGTCCACATCGACACCTCGGGTACGAACGACCTGGCCGCCGCCGTCGAACTCCTGGCCCCCCGCGGGCGGATCGTGCTCCTCGCCGGCGCCCGCTCCCAGCCCGTACTGCCCGCCGGGCCGCTCTACATGAAGGACGGCTCCGTCGTCGGCTTCGTGATCTCGCACGCCACTTCGGCCGAACTCGCCGAGGCCGCCGGTTCGATCAACCGGCTGCTGGCGAGCGGCAAGCTGCGCGCCCGCTCCGTCGAGCGGGTCCCGCTGTCGGAGGCGGCCCGTACGCACCGGCGCATCGAGGACGGCGAACTGCACGGCAGCCGCGTGGTGTTGCTGCCCAAGGAGTCCTGACGGCAGACCTGGTGGCACCCGACGGCGGAGGCGACGGCAGACCTGACGGACTGGCCCTACGGCGCCTCCCGCTGCTGACGGCGGCTGCCAGACTCGCGGCATGGACGACTCCCCAGAGGCCCAGGCGCAGGCCCGGGTGAAGGCCCGTGCCGATGCCCAGGCCCACGGCGGGACCCTGGCCGCCCCGCCTCCGCGGAACACCTGGGCGCGGTTCGCGATCCTCGGCGCCCTGCAGCTGATGCTCAACGCGTCGGTGTCGGTGACGTTCGCCGCCGGTCCGGCCATGCAGCGGGAACTGGGCCTGAGCCGTGTCGACCTCATCATCGACAGCGCCGCGTACGGCCTGGCCTTCAGCGGGCTGCTGCTGCTCGGCGGGCGCCTCACCGACCGGATCGGGCAGCGCCGCCTGTTCACCCGGGGCACGGCCCTGTTCGCCGTCGCCTCCCTCGCCGCGGCGCTGGCCCCGAGCTCGCACACCGTCCTCGGCGCCCGCTTCCTCCAGGGCTGCGGCGCCGCCCTCGCCGCCCCCGCCGCCATGGCCCTGCTGCGGGTCGTCTTCGCCGAGGGCAGGGCCAGGGCCACCGCGCTGGCCCGCTGGGGTCTGCTGGCCAGCCTCGGCGCCGCCGTCGGCATCGTGCTCAGCGGGGCCCTCGTCGCCTGGCTGAACTGGCGGTGGAGCTTCGGACTGCTCGCCGCCGCGGCCGCGGCCGTACTGGCCCTCACCCCCCGGTCGCTGCCGGCCGGGCCCCCGCCCGTACGGGTCCCCGTGGACCTCCTCGGCGCGGTGCTCGGCACCCTCGCGCTCTCCACCCTCGGCTACGGCTTCGTGATGGTCGGCCCGCACGGCTGGGCCGCGCCGCAGGTCCTCGCCCCGCTCGCGCTCGGCACGGTCCTGCTCGCCGTGTTCGCCGCCGCCCAGCAGCGCGTCCGCGCACCCCTGCTGCCGCCCGGCTTCCTGGCCTCGCGCTACCGCGCCACCGCGCTGGTCTGCGCGTTGCTCGGCCCGGCGATCGGCGCGAGCACCGCCTTCCTGCTGGCCCTCTACTTCCAGCAGGTACGCGGCTATTCGGCGCTGCAGAACGCGCTGGCCTTCATCCCGTACAGCGCGATGCTGCTCGGCGTCGGCTTCGTCGCGGGCCGGATCGTCGCCCGCCTCGGCATCCGCGCGGTGGCGGTGGGGGGACTGGCGGTCATCGCCGCCGGCCTCTTCCTGATCGGCGGCGTGGGGCTGCGTACGGGCTCGACGCCGTGCGTCCTCGTGGGCCTGGTCATCCTGTCGGCCGGTATCGGCACGCTGATGTCCGCCGCGGTGCCGGGGGCCGTCAGCGGGGTCCCGGAGGAGCAGTCCGCCCTGGCCGGGGCGGTGGTCAACACGGCCATCCTGGCCGGGCCGACCATCAGCCTGGCCCTGATCACCTCGGCCGCCGACGCCCGGACGGCCTCCCTGCTGGCCGCCGGGGACCCCGCGGCCGCGACGGGCGGGTACGCGTTCGCCTTCGAGGCCGCCTGCGCGGTGTTCCTGCTGGCCATCGGCCTGGCGCTGTACGGGCTGGCGCCCGCCCGCCCACCCCGCGGGGGCGACCGGACCGGCCGGACCGGTCAGCCCGGCCCGAGGGCCGCCGACCGGCAGGCAGTGCACTCCTCCACTCCGGCCTGACCAAGGGGGCAGGCCGGGGTGGGGGTCGGACAGCCGTGGTGATCACTCAGGGTGAGGGTGTCACGAGGGTGCAGCACAGCTGAAGAGTGAAGCGATCCGTGCAGGTCGCAGGCGTGGTCGCGCCGAATTCAGGGCGTTTGACCGGGGTGTGTGCGCCGGTCTCCGGTTGCCGGATGTGACGGAGTGGCCGTGAGTGGACAGGGGCAAGTCCCGTGCCCCCGACATGTCCCGTGTCCCACGTCCCATGTCACCGCTCTGCCTCTGAACAGGAGAGAAATCTTGCACCGCATCACCCGCTACACCCTCCCCGCCGCCCTCTGCGTGACGCTGCTGTCCGCGTCCCCCGGCCTGGCCGGGGCGGCCAACGCCCCCGCCAAGCCGTCGGCACCCGTGGCGAAGAAGTCCATCCCGGGTACCGAGGCGCTGAGCGCGCAGGTGCAGGCCCTGGGCTCCGCGGGCGTGCTCATCACGCCCGTCACCAACTTCCTCGGGGAGGTCCTGAAGTCGCCGGACGGGAAGCTCCCGGAGGCGACCCTGGCCGCGCACAAGCAGAAGATCGACGCGGCGCTCGCGGGCCTGAAGCAGACGTTCGCGGCGGCCGCCCCGGCTGCCGCGGCCAAGCCTCCGGCCGACACCCCGGCGGAGCCGGCGGTCCTGCCCAAGCCGCCGGCGGAGGTGGCGAAGCCCCCGGTCGAGGCGGCGAAGCCCCCGGCAGCGGTGGCCAAGCCCCCGGCCGAGGCCGCGAAGCCTCCGGCGGAAGCCGCCAAGCCGCCCGCCGAGGCGGCGAAGCCCCCGGTCGAGGCTGCCAAGCCGGTGGAGGCCGCGAAGCCTCCGGTCGAGGCCGCCAAGCCGGTCGAGGCGGCGAAGCCTCCGGTCGAGGCCGCCAAGCCGGTCGAGGCCGCGAAGCCCCCGGCCGACGCAATGAAGCCGGTGGAGGCGGCCAAGCCCCCGGCCGAGGCCGCCAAGCCGCCCGCCCAGGCCGTGAAGCCCGTCGAGGCCGCGAAGCCCCCGGCCGAGGCCGTGAAGCCCGTCGAGGCCGCCAAGCCGCCCGCCCAGGTCGCCAAGCCCGTCACCCTCCCGGCCGCGCTCCCGGCGCCCCTGCCCGCCGTCGCCCCCGTCTCCGCGCGGGCTGCCAAGGCCGGTGCCCCCCTCGACCAAGTCGCCGCCGCGGTCGACCACCTCAAGGCGTCCGTCGACGAAGTCGCCAAGGCGGCCGGCCCCTGCGGCTGCACCACCAACGCCAAGGACAAGGCCACGGACGTCGTGAACGACCTCGGCACCACCGTGGTCGCCCTGTTCACCGGTCTGGGCCTGCCCGGCATGCAGGCGGCCGCCCCGGCCCCCGCCCCGGACCCGGCCGAGTAGCTCCGCGCCGCGCCCCCGTCCGCCCCCGGTGTCCCTGCGACACCGGGGGCGGACGCGCGTACCTCGTACGACCCCCTGTGCGACTGCGCGACCTTGCAGACACCCTTGACGCGCCCCGTGCCCGGATGGACGCTCCCGGACCTCGCATCCGAACGGTTGCAGCTGGGGGGCCGGTATGCCGGAGCAGTCTGTCGAGCCCGAGTCCGATTCCGATTCCGATTCCGTACAGACGGTGGGGGAGCTGCGCGCGCAGCTCAGGGAGCACGGAGCGCGCTGGTCCGTCATCGAGCACCTCGCCGACGAGGAGGCCGTGCCCCGGCCCTCCCTCGGCCTGGATCCCGGGACGAACCTCACGCCCGCCGAGGAGGCGGGTGCCGTCGATCTGCGGGGGCTCGTCGGGCACGAGAGCGGCAATCCGCACCTCACCCGGCGCCGCGCCGCCCACGGGCTGCTGCCCGACACGCACGGCGGGCCCGTCGCCGGAGCCCGCCCCGCCGCCGTGGACTGGCGGACCCGCTGGGGCTGGCCCTGGATCACCAAGGTCAAGGACCAGAACCCGTGCGGCTCCTGCTGGGCCTTCGGGGCCGCGGGCCTCGTCGAGTCCATGGCCCGCATCGAGCACGACGTCTGGGCGGAGCGGTCCGAGGGGGACGTCCACGACGGTCTGAAGTCCACCTGCGGCCAGGGCTCCAACCCCGAGACCGCCCTCGACTGGGTCAAGACCAACGGCGGCCTCGCCGATCCGGACTGCTGGCCCTACTCCCCGCCCCCCTCCACCGTCCCCGCCGACCGCCGCGACGCCTGGCGGGCCGAGTACACGCCCAGCTGGGACCGGTCCGGCCGCACCGTCCGGATCACCGACTACGTCCGCCTCGGCGACGTCGAGCAGCAGAAGGTCTGGCTCGACACCGTCGGCCCGCTGACCGCCTGCTTCGACGTGTACGACGACTTCTTCGGCCTGGGCTCCGGCGTCTACCACCGCACCAGCGACCGCCTCGCGGGCGGCCACTGCGTCCTGATCGTCGGCTACGACGACGCCGCCGGCTGCTGGCTGTTCAAGAACTCCTGGGGGCCGGGCTACCACGTCGGCGGGTACGGGCGGATCGCCTACGGCGAGGTCAAGATCGACCACTGGGCCAAGTGCGGCCTGCGCGGCACCAACATCGACCCGTGGAGCAAGCGCCGCCTGCACACCGGCAACGTCTACGAGAGCGGCAACGGCCGCGCCCACCGCAACTTCGAGATGCTCGCCACCGCCGGCGGCGGCCGCCTCCAGCACTGGTGGCGCGAGGGGGACGCCCCCTTCGCGTGGGCCCGCGCCAAGTCGTACGCGAACGACGCCTCCGGGCAGCCCGCCTTCACCGGCACCACCTACAACCGGAACATGGAATCCCTGCACGTGACCACCGGCGGCCGGCTGCGCCACTGGTACTACGAGCAGTCCGCCGGCGTGTGGCGCGACGGCGGCGCCTTCGGGCCGGGCGACGCGGCGATCGGCTCGACCCCGGCGTTCATCCAGAGCGACTACGGCAAGCCGGGCAACTTCGAGGTGGTCGTCCGTACCGCCGACGGACGACTGGGCCACTGGTGGCGGATCAACGGCGCCCCCTGGACCTGGAACGACGGCGGCCGCTTCGCCTCCGGCATCGCCCACTTCGGGCCCGCCCTCGTCCAGACCCGCAGCCGCCACCTCGACCTCGTCGCCACCCGTACGGACGGCCGCATGCAGCTGTGGTGGCGCGACGACCCGAACGGGTTCGCCTGGCGCCCCGGGGAGGTCTTCGGCAGCGGGACCACCTCCGCGCCCTGCCTGATCGAGGCGCAATACGGGGCGGCCGACGAGGACACCGCCGGGAACTACGAGCTGTGCGCGGTCGTGGCGGGCGGCCGCATCGAGCACTGGTGGCGCGGCAACGCCTCCGGCTCCGCCTGGACCCGAAGCGCCGTCTTCGGCCACGACGCGCTCGCCGTCACCGGGATGCTCCAGGGCAGTTTCGGGTTCAACCTGGAGGTCATCGTCCTGCGCACGGACCGGCAGCTGCAGCACTACTGGCGGGACGGCGCGGGCTGGCACGAGGGGCCGGTGATCGGCCCCACCTGAGCCGGGAGGTCGTCGCGGGTGGAGGTACGCAGGGTCGCCCTCGGCGCCGGTGAGTCGTACGAGCTGCGGCTCACCGGACGCGGGGCGCGCGGGTACGTGTGGACCTGGCAGGTCACGGGGGATGCGGACGCCGTCTCCGTGAGCGACGTGAGCGAGGTGAGCGAGGCCCCGCCGCCGCCCGCGGAGGTCCTCCCCGGCGCCCCGCTGGAGCGCACGTACGTCGTCCAGGGCCGCTGCCCGGGCGGGCGGGCCCGGATCCGCTTCGCGCAGATCCGGCCGCCCTACCCGCAGGAGGCCCCGTACGACGAGTTCGTCCTGGAGGTCGAGGTCACGGGCGGGAGCCGCGCGGCCCACGGGAGCTGAGCGCCCAGTGCTGCATGGCCTCCAGCGGGCCCCGGTCGAAGCGGCGCAGCCAGAGCCGGGATCCGGCGAGCAGGACGAGGCTCACCGCCGCCCACAGGCCCATCACCCACCAGGGCCCGCTCCCGCCCAGCCGGTCGGCGAGGCCCACCCCGATGCCGTAGCAGAGCAGCATGCAGAGCAGGTTCTGGCCGACGTAGCAGGACAGGGCGGTCCGCCCGACGGAGCCGAGGGCGCCGGCCCCGGGGACCCGGAACCGGTCGAGGGCGCAACCGATCAGGCCGATGTACCCGACGGCGATCAGCGGGGCGATGCCGTACCGGCCCAGGGCGAAGAAGTCGTGGCCCCCGAGCGCGGCGGCGGCGCCCAGCGGCAGCCCGAGCCCGAGGCCCCAGGCGGCCATCCGGACCCGGATCCGGCGTCCCTCGACGCTCGCTGCGAAGGCGCCCGCGCGGTGCAGCCGGACTCCGAGGAGGAAGAGGAAGACGAGCAGCCCGAAGGAGAACACGGGCTCGATGCGCAGCGCGAGGGCGTGGTCGAGCCGGAACGCGATCTGCTCGAGGTAGCCGCCGTGGGCGTACAGCCGGACCGCGGCCGGGTCAGGGGACTTCGGCGGCCCGGATTCCGGCTTCGCCAGGTTCCCGAGCGTCACGAGGCCGATCAGGGTCAGGTGCAGCCCGCCCGCGGTCCACATCGCCACCCGCCGCACCCTCTCCGAGCGGGCCAGCAGCCAGGCCACCAGCAGGGCGGTGACGGCGTACCCCATCAGCACGTCCCAGGCGAAGATCAGGACGAAGTGGACGGTCCCCTCCAGGAAGAGGAACGCGGCCCGCCGCGGGTAGCGCCCGGGCCAGGGCTCGCCGCGCCGCGCGGCGGAGTCGTACTGGATGGCCAGGCCCACCCCGAAGAGGATCGTCAGGAGGGACAGGAACTTCCCGTCGGCGAGGAACCGGAACACGCTCTCGGCGATGTGGGCGGCGGACGGGTCGGCGACCAGATCGGGCAGGTCCAGGCCGCCCTGGAGCACGCCCCACTCGGAACCGGGGGAGGCGAAGATCCAGACGTTGGTCATGAGCGTGCCGAGGATGGCGGCGCCGCGCAGGACGTCGAGGAGCGGGAGCCGGGTCGAGGTCGCCGTGGGGGCGAGGAGGGTCGTGTGGGCCATGACTTCAGCGTCCCGGCGCGCGGGACCCCTTACGTCCTGCGGGTGGACGAAGCCCGGGTACATCCTTCGATGCAGCCGGGCGGGTCGGCGGTCCACATCCCGGACGGGGCGACCGGTGCATTCCGCATGTATCTATCCTGTGCGCATGTCGCCGGCCGCACCCCCCGCCCCGCCCACCGCCACTGCCGCAGAACGCGTCTACCGACACGTCAAGCAGGCCGTGCTGATGGACCGCCGCTACGAGGGCGGCACCCTCCTCACCGAGGGCGAACTCGCCGACGCCGTCGGGGTGTCCCGTACGCCGGTCCGCGAGGCGCTGCTGCGGCTGGAGACCGAGGGGCTGCTGAAGCTGTACCCGAAGAAGGGCGCGCTGGTGCTGCCGGTTTCCGCGCAGGAGATCACCGACGTGATCGAAACCCGGCTGCTGGTCGAGGAGTTCACCGTCCGCCGGGCCGTGCCGACGCCGCCCGGCCTGCTGGAGCGGCTCGCCGAACTGCTCGACGAACAGCGCCGGCACGCCGCCGAGGGCGACCTCGCCGCGATGATGGCAGCCGACCGGGGCTTCCACGCCGAGATCGTGCAGAGCGCCGGGAACGCGATCCTCTCCCGCCTCTACGACCAGCTCCGCGACCGCCAGCTACGGATGGGCGTGGCCCTGCTGCACGCGCACCCCGAGCGCGTGGAGCGGACGCTGGCCGAGCACGCGGAGATCCTGGCCGCGCTGCGCGCCGGGGACGCGGAGACCGCGGCCGCCGCCGTACGGGGCCACGTGGGCCGGGTCGAGGCGCTGGTGCGGGGCGCGGGGGCGGGCCGTCATGACCGGTGATCCGCGGGGCGGCCGCACTGCGGTGGCGGTCTGGTCCATCGGCGTCGCGGTCTACTTCGTCGCGGTGATCTTCCGTACCAGCCTGGGCGTGGCCGGCCTGGAGGCGGCGGACCGCTTCCACGTCAACGCCTCCGCCCTCTCGACCTTCTCCCTCCTCCAGCTCCTGGTCTACGCCGGCATGCAGATCCCCGTCGGCCTGCTGGTGGACCGGCTCGGCACCAAGAAGGTGCTGACACTGGGCGCGGTCCTCTTCACGGCCGGCCAGATCGGCTTCGCGCTCGCCCCCTCGTACGGGATGGCCCTCGCGGCGCGCGCCCTGCTGGGCTGCGGCGACGCGATGACCTTCATCTCCGTGCTGCGGCTGGGCACCCGGTGGTTCCCGGCCCGGCGCGGCCCGCTGATGGCGCAGCTGGCGGGCCTGGTCGGCATGGCCGGAAACCTGGTCTCCACGCTGGTGCTGGCGCCCGTCCTGCACGGGGTCGGCTGGGTCCCGGCGTTCGCGGGCAGTGCGGTGGCGGGCGTGGCGGTCCTGATCCCTCTGGTCCTCTTCCTCAAGGACCACCCGGAAGGCCACGAGCCGCCGTCGGCACCGTCCGGGGACGGGGGCTTCGTACGCCGCCAGATCCGGGACTCCTGGCAGGAACCCGGGACCCGGCTGGGCCTGTGGGTGCACTTCACGACGCAGTTCCCGGCGATGGTGTTCCTGCTGCTGTGGGGGATGCCGTTCCTGGTCGAGGACCAGGGGCTGGCGCGGACCACCGCGGCCGGGCTGCTGACGCTGGTGGTGGCCTCGAACATGTGCTTCGGGCTCCTCTACGGCCAGCTGATCGGCCGCCGCCAGTCGGCCAGGATCCCCCTGGCGCTGGGCACGGTGGCTCTCACGGCGGTGCTGTGGACCTCGGTCTTGGCCTACCCCGCCCCCCGCGCCCCGATGTGGCTCCTGGTCACGCTGTGCGTGGTCCTGGGCACGTGCGGCCCGGCGTCGATGATCGGCTTCGACTTCGCCCGCCCGGCGAACCCGGCGGAACGCCAGGGCACCGCGTCGGGCATCACCAACATGGGCGGCTTCCTGGCGTCGATGACGACCCTGCTGGCGGTCGGCCTGCTGCTCGACGCCACCGCCGACGACTACCGGATCGCCTTCTCGTCGGTCTTCGCGGTACAGCTCCTGGGCCTGACCCAGATCCTCCGCCTCCGCCCCCAGGCCCTGCGAGCGGAACGCACCCGCCTGCAGACGGCCTTGCCTCCGACCGAGCTCACCGCCGCCGGGCAACCCAACGGGGCCGGCAACTCCGCCCCCGCCGGAGTCTGAGCCGCGGGGTCCGGGGCGGAGCCCCGAAGGCCCGGCGGGGCAAACTCAGCCCCGTCGGCGTTTGAGGCGCGGGGGCGCGGGGGCAGAGCCCCCGGAAGCCCGGCGCAGCCGGGGCCGCTTGCGCGGCGGCGCCGCACCCCAAGCCCGTCCAGCCCCCCGCAGGGGCTGGTGGGAAAGAACCCCGTCCCGGCACGCACGGCCCGGGGCG